>NZ_JBYMAP010000065.1:0-19530 GCF_057766305.1 Methylomonas sp. BG-2
GCCGGGGCGCATTGATAACGCAAGCCCATGGTGCGGGAAGGATGGCGGGTTGATTTATGAAAACGTTCACCCGGTAAACGTGCGGAATTTCATATTTTTCGCGGCACGGACGGGATTTAGAATATCGGCGGGCGAAATGCCGCTGGGTTAGCGAGTCATTTCAGCAATCTGAGGCGGTCCGGATTGCTGTTGGCAGCGATGATGCCGCCATATTCAGTCGGCGGCCAAATCGAATGCGTCCGGACAACCGGGGCCGGCTTCGGCGTCCGGGTTCCGGCAATCCCTGCCGGAACGGCGTGCTTTTTAAAGCGGACTGGTGGGGCCGGCCTTAGCCGGTCAGTTCATCCAGGTATTTTTCGGCATCCAGCGCGGCCATGCAGCCGGCGCCGGCCGAAGTGATCGCCTGTTTGTAGTGCGAATCCATCACGTCGCCGGCCGCGAAGACGCCCGGCACGCTGGTGGCGGTAGCATTGCCGCGGATGCCGCTGTTGACGACGATGTAGCCGTGGTCCATGTCCAGTTGGCCGGTAAAGATATCGGTATTCGGGGTATGGCCGATGGCGATGAACACGCCGTGTACATCGATATCCTTGGTGCTACCGTCGGCCGTGCTTTTGATGCGGATGCCGGTCACGCCCATGTCGTCGCCCAGCACTTCGTCGAGCTGGTGATTCCATTCGATTTTGACGTTGCCGGATTTGGATTTCTCGATCAGTTTGTCCGACAGGATTTTCTCGGAACGAAACTTGTCACGGCGGTGCACCACGATCACTTCCGAGGCGATGTTGGCCAGATACAAGGCTTCCTCGACTGCGGTATTGCCGCCGCCGATGACCGCGACCGGTTTGTTGCGGTAGAAAAAACCGTCGCAGGTGGCGCAGGCCGAGACGCCGCGACCCTTGAAGCCTTCCTCGGACGGCAGACCCAAATATTTGGCGGACGCGCCGGTGGCGACGATCAGCGCGTCGCAGGTGTAAACACCGGAGTCGCCAGTCAACGTGAACGGTTTTTTCGATAGGTCGGCGGTGTGGATGTGGTCGAAAATCACTTCGGTATTAAAGCGTTCGGCGTGGCGCAGCATGCGCTCCATCAATTCCGGTCCTTGCACGCCGTCTACGTCGCCGGGCCAGTTGTCGACTTCGGTGGTCGTGGTCAGCTGGCCGCCTTGTTGCATGCCGGTGATCATCACCGGATTCAGGTTGGCGCGGGCGGCGTAGACGGCGGCGGTGTAGCCGGCGGGTCCTGAGCCCAGGATTAACAATTTGCAATGTTTGGCATCGGCCATTTTAACGGTCTCCATTGATTCGGGTTGGGGGATGCCCGGATTATAAGGGTTATTGACAGGGGGCGAAACCGCGGTTTGACTGGGTTTGCCGCGGCTTGATCCGGTGCCGGGCCAGCGGCGGCTAGCGGCCGTTAGGTTTTGGCGAAACTCGGCGTATACTGAATTCGCCCGGCGCGGTGCGCGCGCGGGCGGTTCGACGCGCGGCGGCTTGGTTGCGGCGGTTGCCGCCAATCTAATGTGGTCTCGACGTTTATCATCTATAATCCTGTTTTGGGACGCTTTTATTGAGAGCTTTAAGTCATGGTTGCCGTTGTTGAAGAAAAAGCCGCGCGAGGTTATCGCGAAATCGCCTTGCTGGGCTGCACCAGTTGCGCGTTGTTTTTCCTGATTGCACTCTTGACGTTTAGTTCCAACGATCCTGGCTGGAGCCACAGCACGTCTTATCAACAAATTGCCAATGCCTGCGGCCTGTTCGGCGCCTGGCTGGCCGATTTTGTGTTGAGTTTTCTCGGCTTGATGGCTTACCTGATTCCGGTGATGATTTTTTGGTACGGCTTCATGCTGTTTCACGGCGGCAAACACCAGCCGGGCGGCCAATGGCTGATCGCGATGCGCTGGAGCGGTTTTCTGGCGACGATGCTGTCCGGTTCGGCGATATTGTTTTTGCACCTGCATTTCCTGCGCACCAAGGTCGATCTGCCGGAAAGTCCCGGCGGCATTTTGGGCAGGGAAATCGGCGATGCGCTGGTGCATCTGTTGGGAAACTCCGGTTCTACCTTGTTACTGTTGGCAATTTTCATGACCGGCGTGACGCTGTTCACCGGTCTGTCCTGGCTGATGGTGATGACCTTGATCGGCAAGGGCGCGATGGCCGCCTGCTCGGTGGTGGGCCGTCAGGCGGTCGCGGCGCCCGGCCGCTATCGCGGCGAACGGCCGGCGACCGAGCGTCCGGAGCGTCCGGAAATTCAGCGCAAGGCCAAACCCGCCGACGCCGGTAAAGCCGAAGAACGCGCCGTCCGCAAACCGCAAATTCAGGTGGTTGAAACTCCGCTTCCCGCGCCGGCGGCCGTCAAACCGGTTCGTCGCAAGGACGCCAAGCCGCTGGAGAATTACGAACCCGGTGAATTTTTGAACGCCTTGCCGCCGCTGGCCTTGCTGGAAAAACGCGACATCAAGGTCAAGCGTTATTCCAAAATCGAGTTGGAAGACATTTCCCGTCAGGTGGAGGATGTACTGCAGGACTACGGGATCGCCGCCGAAGTGGAGGCGGTGCTGCCCGGTCCGGTAATCACCCGCTTTGAATTGCGTCTGGCGGCCGGTGTCAAGGTCAGCCGCATCAGCAGTCTGGCCAAGGACTTGGCGCGCGGCCTGTCGGTGACCAGCGTGCGCATCGTCGAAGTCATCGAAGGCAAGTCAGTGATCGGTTTGGAGATTCCGAACCAGGAACGCGAAATGGTGTCCTTGCGCGACTTGCTGGTGTCCGACGAATTCGATCGCGCCAAATCCAAGTTGACGCTGGCGATGGGCAAGGACATTTCCGGCACGCCGGTGGTTGCCGACTTGGGCAAAATGCCGCATGCGCTGGTGGCCGGTACCACCGGTTCCGGTAAGTCGGTGGCGATCAATACGATGATTCTGAGCCTGGTTTACAAAGCCAAGCCGGAGGACGTGCGCTTGATCATGATAGACCCGAAGATGCTGGAATTGTCGGTTTACGAAGGCATCCCGCATTTGCTGACGCCGGTGGTCACCGACATGAAGGACGCCCAAAACGCGCTGCGTTGGGCCGTGGCCGAGATGGAGCGCCGCTATAAGCTGATGTCCAAGGTTGGCGTGCGCAATCTAGCCGGCTACAACCATGCGGTCAAGGAAGCCGACGCGGCCGGTCAACCGCTGCGCGATCCGCTGTTTTACCCGCAAACCCCGATTCCGGCCGATGATTATCCGTTGTTGACCACCTTGCCCAGCATCGTCATCGTCATCGACGAATTGGCCGATATGATGATGGTGGTCGGTAAAAAGGTTGAGGAATTGATCGCCCGGTTGGCGCAAAAAGCCCGCGCCGCCGGCATTCATTTGATTCTGGCGACTCAGCGGCCGTCGGTCGATGTATTGACCGGCTTGATCAAGGCCAACGTGCCGACCCGAATTTCGTTCCAAGTGTCGTCGCGGATCGATTCGCGGACCATCATAGACCAAGGCGGCGCCGAAGCCTTGCTGGGTAACGGCGACATGTTGTTCCTGCCGTCGGGCACCAGCATTCCGTTGCGGGCGCACGGCGCCTTCGTCGACGACCACGAAGTTCATGCCGTCGTCGAGTTTTTGAAGAAAACCGGACCGACCAATTATCTGGACGAAATTACCCAGGAACGCACCGACAGCGGCGAAATTGCCGGGATGGACGGCGAGGGCGGCGAAACCGATCCGCTGTACGACGAAGCGGTAGCCTTCGTCACCGATTCGCGCAAGGCATCGATTTCCAGCGTGCAACGCCGCTTTAAAATCGGTTACAACCGGGCGGCGCGGATCATTGAAGAAATGGAAAACGCCGGCGTTGTCACGCCGCCGGAAACCAACGGCAGCCGCGAAGTGCTGGCGCCGCCGCCGCGATGAGTCCGGCGATTGCCGGCTTGCTGACCGTGGCAGGCTTATCCGGTTTGATCGGCTGGTTGATCGTCCGGCGCAAGCCGGTCGAAACCCCGGTCAGGGTCATGATGTTTTTCGGTTATTTTTGGCTAGTGGCGTTTTCGCTGTTGGTGCTGTTGGCCGGTGCTTATTATCTGCGAGAAATTCTGTAGAGTTTCGCATGGTTGGCGCGACCGGTTTCTGGTCCTTGCGTAGTAATTTGTCGTTCCGATTCGGGCCTCAGTTGCCCGCCGCCCTTCTAAAACCACGTTTCCCAACGAGCGCTCCATAGGCTCTAAACCCGAAGCATTTATGGCATTTTCCTATGAACTGATCGGCTATCTGGCCGCGACCTTGACCACGCTGTCGTTTTTGCCGCAAGCGATCATGACGATTAAGACCCGCGATACCGGCTCGTTATCGCTGGGTATGTACGGTATGTTCACGCTGGGGGTGTTGATGTGGTTGATCTATGGTTTGTACTTGAACAATTTGGCGATTATCGCCGCCAACGCGGTGACCTTGGTCCTGGCGGCGTCGATATTGTTGGTCAAATTACAAAACCTGCTAGGCAAGCGTTAAATATCGGGAGGCCGGAATGGCGGCAATCGCGTCCAACGACATCAGCACCGGCACTTTGGCCGCCAACGACAGCGCGGCCTTCATCGAGAAAATTCGTCCGAATGCCGGTGTGTCCGAGCCGGTATACAAGCAATTGCAAAAACGGATCGGTGACATGATTCAGTCCGGTGAGTTGGCGGACGGATTCAGTTTGCCGTCCGAGCGGGCGCTGGCCGAAGCCTTGGCACTGAGTCGGACCACGGTCAGACGTTGCTACGAAGAATTGCGGGCGCAGGATCGTATCGCCAGCCACGGCCGCTCCGGCGCCAAGGTCAAGGCGCCGCCCGCGCGCATCAACCCGGAAATGGGGAAATTGAAAGGCTTTACCGAGGAAATGCGTGAGCTCGGCGTGACGCCGTCCACCCAAATCCTGGAGCACCGGATCGTGGTCGATCGGACCATCGCCTCGCTGTTCAATCGGCCGGCATCCGCGCGGTTTTTGCGCTTGGTGCGGGTACGCCTCGGCGACGGCATGCCGTTGTCGCGCGAAGTGGCTTGGTACGACTTAACCGTGGCACCGGCGCTGGCCGACTGGGATGGCGAAGGGTCCGCCTACCAGTATTTGGAGTCCGCTTGCGACTTGGGTTTGGTACATGCCGAGCAAACCATCGAGGCGGTGCTTTGCGACGACATGGAAGCGACGGTGTTCGGGTTCGCTCAGCCGGAACCCTGTTTGTTGCTGAAGCGGAAAACCTATGCCGACAACGGCCAGATCGTCGAATATGTCGAAGGTACTTTTCGCGGTGACGCCTACACCTACCGAGTCAATCTAAAAATTCGGCCGGACTAACGGACTTTTTGGTATTGGATTGGTCGCGATAAAGCGGTCGATCTCCGAGTCGGTCGGCAAACTCCGCAAGACGCCGTTTCGGGCCGCCACCCAGGCCCCGCAGGCGCTAGCCTTGCGCAGTGCTTCTTCCACGCAATCCGTATCCAACCAACTCTTCGCCAGTCCGGCACCGAAGGCGTCGCCGGCGCCGGTGGTATCCAGGGCAAGGACCGGCCAGGCCGCTTGATGGAAAACTCCGGCGGCGCTCAAGGCCACGCAACCCTGGTCGCCCAAGGTCACGATCATCAACTCGCCGGACCAGTCGATTTGTTTGGCCCATGTCGCCAAATGCGCCAGACAGTGCGCCGGTTCGATTCGGTCCTTATTCAGATTGAACAAATTGGCGGCTTCGGTTTCGTTCAGCACCAGAATGTCGGTCAACGCCAATATTTCAGGATCCAGCGTCCGCCACGGCGACGGATTCAGCAGGGTTTTGACGTCGTCGCGACGCCGGGCGATTTCGAATGCCGTGCGGATCGGCGCGTCCGGAATTTCGAATTGGGCATAAACCAAACTCAAAGTCGGTAACACGGCTATGGCTTGCCCGACATGGCCGGCGTTCAGCAGCGCATTGGCGCCGGGATAGACCGCTAGAAAATTCTCACCGCCCGGACCGATAAAGCCCACGCCAAATCCGGACCGATCGCCAAGCTGCAAGACCCAGTCGTCATTCATTCCTTCGGCCGTCAAGCATTGTTTCGCTGCGTCCGCCGCCGCATCGCGGCCAAGCGGCAGCAGCAAGCTGACCTCCGCGCCGAGTCGATGCAAGCCGACGCCGACGTTAAAACCCTTGCCGCCGTGCTCGGACAGCAAGCCCCCGGCTGTCAGGGATTCGCCGGGCGCCGGTAAATGTTCGACGTTCAGGCAATGGGCCTGGACGTAACTGCCTAGCACCAGGATGGACACGCTGACTCCCAAGTTTCAAAAAGTATCCGTGAAATATTACCGGATCGAAATCAATAATCCACGATTGACACCGAAATTTGTAACTGGTATTTCTATGGTATCTAAGTATAGATACCAAATTGAGCGATAAAGCCGCGCCGATATGCCGAGTTCGTAGCACTTGATAGCGGCAGTGGCTTTTCACTTCCATTCAACCGTTTACGGTTATGCCAAGGGCAATACGATGAGACTCAAACAGACTTTACTCGCTCTTTCCATCCTGAATTTGATGGCCTTCAATCACGGCGCGGCGGCCAGCGGCGCTAGCTCGACCGCGGAGGTGACCGTGGACTGGAGTAGTTTTCGCGTGACTTCTGGTACCGACGTCAACGCCGGAATCGCTTGGTACGATAGGTCGTCACGCGTCGATACTCGCCTGGACACCCCTTACGGCGAGGGCACCTATATATCCGACTGGGTGACGCCGTTGACCAGTTTGCAAACCGGGAGCGGGATTCGCTCGCTGACATCGAAGGCGGATGTCGATCCGTATCTGCTGCACGCCTATTCCCAGGACAGCGATCCGGCCTTTGGCGATGCGGTGTCCACCGAGAGCTACCGCACCGGCAGCTTTAACGGATCTGGGACTGGAGCGACTACTTTCTCGGTTAACTACAGCATGAATATCGGCCTGGTGCCGGGCAGCGGCACGAATGACGTCGCGGCGGCTTGGGTGTTGCTGGTGGTCAACGATTTCGGCGATCCGAACCAATCGTTATCTAGCCGCAAGGATTTATTTCTGAATGCCAATCTAGTCGGTAGCTTGCCGACCCAAGCGTCGGGGACTTTATCGGTCACCTTACCGGTCACGAGTACCGGCAGGATTTCCGTGAAGGTGACCACGCACGCCTATGCGAACGTCTCGGGCGTTTCCCAAGTGCCGCTACCGACATCGGCCTGGCTGTTCGGATCAGCGCTATTAGCGCTAGTCGGACGGCAGCGTCGGTGGCGTCCGGCACCGGTTCGGATTTGACGCTCGCGGAGTCGCCGCTTGCGGAAGTCCTGTCTAGCCACCCCTTTTCTAATACTATCCATCAATACCGAGGTTTTTATGCATCGCTTAGTTTTCTGGTTGCCGTTGTGCGCTCCCTTCGTTTACGCGCCGGCCGCCCAAGCTTACAACACGTCGTTAACCGTGATTGCCAGCGCCAATGCCGCCTACGGCAGCCAATCCTATGATTCAGACTCCAAGATGTTAGACAACGTTAATGGTCCCTCGGCGTATGCAGTGGATGCGTTGTATCAAATACCCGACCCGAGCGGTCCCGGCACTTACGTCGAGACTTATCGCTCATCGGCCAGTGGCTTTGTCAGCGCCGGCATCTTGAAAGCCACCGCTAGCGCCAGTGCGACCGCTTATGCCGCCAATGTCGCCAGCAGTAGCAGCAAGGTATCGTTTTCCGATGCCTTTCAGTTGGTGGGACCAAGCGGTCGCAATATCGATGTGACGTTGAGCTATCTGGTATCGGGTGGATTGTCCGGTTCGGCAACTGCTCGCGGCAGCGTCCAACTTGGTACCGGTGATACTATCTCTTTCTCCGAGAACGGATATACGCCGCGTAGTTTCAGTTGCTCTTGGACGCCGTCTTGCACCGGCGTCGCGACCTTTTCTGTACCGGTGAATACGTTGATTTCTCTCGATGCCTTCTTGGAAGTGGGAGCCGGCGCCAGCAGTTACTTCAAACCCACTCTGACCGAGTCGTCCGCCAATTTCGGGAGTACCGGTCTGGTATATTTGGGGATCGCCGACAGTCGCTATCAGTTGCAGACGGACAGCGGATTCGGTTTTGCGCCGGTACCTCTACCAGCGGCTTTTTGGCTGTTTGCCGGCGGATTGGGTCTGTTTGGAATCTCGGTTAAGCACAAACGAGGAGCTATCCCAGTACTTTGATCGGGTTGGAGCTTGCTGATTTCCTGGCGGGAAGACGCCGTCGCTGGATGTTTGGCGTTGGTTCTCGGGTCTCGCCATTGCTGACCGTAAGCGGAGGACTCCGCCATTTGCCGGGTCCATCGCGGAGTGGTTTAGTTGTTACAATGCTCGTAATGACAAACGCCGGCGCCGCCGAGCGATCACGAAGCAGAGACGATGAAAACCAGAGACAGAAGACACGGCGTGGTGTTGGTCCACACCGGCGAAGGCAAGGGTAAATCTTCCAGCGCGTTCGGGATGGTGTTCCGCGCGGCCGGTTGGGGCATGAAGGTTTGCGTGATTCAATTCATCAAGGGCCAGTGGCAGACCGGCGAACAACGCGCCGCCGAGCGTTTCGACAATATCGAATGGCACGCATTGGGCGACGGTTTTACCTGGGATACTAAAAATCCCGAGCAGGACATCAAGACTAGTCGCGACATTTGGAGCTTCAGTCAGCAAAAAATCCTTTCCGAAGAGTTCGATCTGGTCATTCTTGACGAAATCAATTATTGCTGCGGTTACGGCTGGATCGGCGGCCAGGAAATCGCCGATTTTATAAAACACCAAAAACCGGCTTGGCTGCATTTGGTGTTGACCGGCCGAAACGCGGCGCCGGAAGTGATCGCCGCCGCCGATACCGTCACCGAAATGACCCGGATCAAGCATGCTTACGAAACCGGCATCAAAGCCGAGCAGGGCGTGGAATTTTAAGCTGAAAAAAAAGCGGTTTTCTGGCAGAATCGCCGGCTTTTTAACAGCTTTCTCCGACGGGTATTCCAATGCAAAAGCAAGCGATCGAATTGATTCAGAACTACTACCAAGCGTTCAACAAGGGCGACATGGACGCATTCCTGAGCTTGTTGACCGACGATGTCGTGCATGACATCAACCAAGGCGATCGCGAAACCGGTAAGGAAGCCTTCGGCAAATTCATGCAAAAAATGAATCACCACTACAAAGAGCAATTGGTGGATATGGTGGTGATGGCGAACGAGGACGGTAGTCGCGGCGCGGCGGAATTCGTGGTTTTGGGCGAATACCTAAACACCGACGAAGGCCTGCCGGAAGCCAACGGCCAAACCTACCGTCTGCCGGCCGGCGCATTCTTCGATATTCGCGACGGCAAGGTTGCCCGTATCACCAACTACTATAACCTGGGCAACTGGATAGAACAGGTCGACCCGCAATAAACGCGTTGTTGGTCCCAGATTGCCGCTGCCTGCCATTTAGCATAGAATCCGAAGGGCAATACTTCGGATTCGCCGAAAATAATTACAAAAGAGAGGAGAGCTGCAATGGGTGAGACACAGAAATTGATGATCGCCGTGGTTGGCGTGTTCGTGGTCGGCTTCATTTTGGTCGGCGTCAGCAAGGATCAGTCCAACGAAGAAAAAGAGGCGGCGGCGCAAATCCGTACCTTGGTGGCGATGCAGGAAATGGCCAACCAAAAATGCCCGAAACTGATCGAAAACAAAACCGGCACGCAAGTGTATTTCCCGTCCAAAACATCAACTGATAAGGCGACTTACGTAACGATGGAATGGGTGGGTGAGCAAGGCTCCAACTTTAAAACCGCGTCCTGCACCTTGCACTTGTCGCTGGGCGGTGTTTCCAAACTGATCATTGACGACCAAGTCTTGATCGACAAAAAACTCTGATTCAAAACGTTGGCCGTCGAGCGCTCACTCGATGGCCAACATCGCGGCTCCGACCGTCTCTCGAAAAGTTCCCGTGTCCGGCCTTCCGGCGCTATCGCTAGTTTCCCTTTGACGATGAATTCGCTGAAATCCCCTCTATCGTGATCGGCGGGCCGCTGCGTCGCTAAATCGCCGGAACCCGAAAGCGGATTGATTTGTCCACTGCCTTCCCAATCACCTTCGGATCGATTCCATTCATGCCACCGACTTCGCCCAACATCCCGTCTCGGGAAGCCCTGCCCGCCAACGTTATCGTTGCCGTGCGCGGCGTCAATAAAATCTATGCCGGCGGTTTTCAAGCCTTAAAGAACGTTGATTTGAATATCCGGCGCGGCGAAATATTTGCGTTGCTCGGGCCGAACGGGGCCGGCAAGACCACGCTGATCGGCATTATTTGCGGCATTGTCAAAGCTTCGGCCGGCAGCGTCGTTGCCGACGGCCACGATATTGCCCGCGACTATCGGGCGGCGCGGGCCAGTATCGGCCTAGTGCCGCAAGAACTGCATACCGATGCCTTCGAGTCGGTCTGGGCCACGGTCGCCTTCAGTCGCGGCCTGTTCGGCAAACCACCCGATCCCGTTTATCTGGAAAAGATCCTGCGCGATCTGTCGCTGTGGGACAAGCGCAACGAAAAAATCATGGCCTTGTCAGGCGGCATGAAGCGGCGGGTGCTGATCGCCAAGGCGCTGTCCCACGAGCCGTCGATACTATTTCTGGACGAGCCCAGCGCCGGCGTCGATGTCGAACTGAGGCACGATATGTGGCGGATGGTCCGCGAACTGCGCGAGCGCGGCACCACCATCATTTTGACCACACATTACATCGAAGAGGCCGAAGACATGGCCGACCGCATCGGTTTCATCCGTAAGGGCGAATTGATCCTGGTCGAGGACAAGGCTGTCCTGATGCGCAAGCTTGGCAAAAAACAATTGACGTTGACGCTGCGTCGGCCAATGGCCGAGCTCCCCGCTGGTCTGCGTCACTGGCCGCTGGAAATCGCCGAGAACGGCCTGGCTTTGGTTTACAGCTTCGACAGCCAGACCGAGGAAACCGGGATTGCCGAGTTGCTCAATACGCTGGCGGCGCACGGTATCGAGTTTAGGGATTTGCGTTCCAGCGAAAGCTCGCTGGAAGACATTTTCGTCAGTCTGGTCCACCAACCCAAGGAAGCTAGCGCATGAACATTTACGGTATACGCGCCATCTATTATTTCGAAATGGCCCGCACCTTTCGCACGCTGGCCCAGAGCGTCGCCGCGCCGGTGCTCACCACTTCGCTGTATTTCATCGTCTTCGGCAAGGCGATCGCCTCGCGGATGGGCGATATCGACAGTGTCAGTTACGGCGCCTTCATCATCCCCGGTCTGGTCATGTTGAATTTGCTGAACGAGAGCATTTCCAACGCCTCCTTCGGCATCTTCATGCCCAAGTGGGCCGGTACCATATACGAACTGTTGTCGGCGCCGGTGTCCTGGATCGAAGTATTGATCGGTTACGTCGGCGCGGCCGCGACCAAATCGGTGATGCTGGGCCTGCTGATTTTGGCTACCGCCCGTTGTTTCGTGCCATACGACATCGCGCATCCGCTGTGGATGGTCGGCTTCTTGTTACTGACGGCGGTCACTTTCAGCCTGTTCGGTTTTATCATCGGCTTGTGGGCCGACAGTTTTCAGAAGCTGCAAGTGGTACCGATGCTGATCGTCACGCCGCTGACCTTTCTGGGCGGCGCTTTTTACTCGATCAACATGTTGCCGCCGCTGTGGCAGAGCATCACCTTGTTTAATCCGGTGGTCTACTTGATCAGCGGTTTTCGCTGGAGTTTTTATGGGGTTGCCGACGTCAACGTCGGGGTCAGTATCGCGATGATTGGCGGCTTGCTGTTGATTTGCTTGGCCTTCGTCTGGTGGGTATTCAAGAGCGGCTACAAAATCAGAAATTGACGGCGGGCCGGGATATGTGGGTGGTCGGTTGAACATAGCAGGTCAGATTTAAACAGGCTATATTTTCTGACGAATCCGCTCGGGCGTTAGTGTGGCGTGGCGATACCCTCTTCAGCTTGCGGCTGGCGCTATTCGCCGGTCGGTTCAACCAGAGTTTGACCTGTGAAACCGTCCTCGCTGGCCCATATGGCTTTCAAACACGCTTATAACCAGTTGGCCGAGGCGTGGTACCTTTCGACCGGCGCCGATTTGACCAAGCCGGTCAGCTTTTACGCATTGATCAACGAACGCTGCAATGTGAAGTGTCGCTATTGCAAATTTTGGCGTTTGCCCGAGTACAAACCGGAAATGACGATTGAGCAATGGCAAACCGCCTTGCTCAGCATCCGGGCGTTCGTCGGCACCTACTCCATCAACTTTAGCGGCGGCGAGCCCTTCTTAAAACCGGGCTTTATGGACCTGCTGGACTTTTGCAGCAAAAACGGGATTCATAGTGGAGTAACCACGAATGGATCGACGCTGACCAGGAAAAATGCCGTCAGGTTGGTGGAAACCCGGCCGTTCAATCTGAACATATCCTGCGACGCGCCGAATGCGGAACTGCACGATTATTTGCGCGGCTACCCCACGCTGTTCGAGAGGCTCGGCAATGGAATTCGCTACGTTCGCGAAGCCCGCGACAAGGCCGGGCTGAACTTTCCCATCATCATCAAAACCACGGTGAATTCCAAAAACTTCCGATGCTTACCGGATATGGTGAAATGGACCCAAGACGTCGGCGCGACTGCGTTGAACCTTCAGCCCTTGGATCGCTGGACCCCGGAAACCTACGACGAGTTGTGGATCGAAGAGCTCGACTGGCCGGAACTGCTGCAAGTTCAGAATAAACTGATTGCGCTTAAGCACAGCGGATCGCCAATCATGAATAGCGAAACCGTCATCAACCAGATGGTCAAACATTTTCGCGAGGAAAAAGCGCCGCCCGAGGCCATGCCTTGCCGAACCGGGATGCGTGACTTCTTCATCCGGACCAACGGCGATGTCCAAACCTGCTTTTATTTTCCGGTGATTGGAAATCTGCGGGAACAGAGCGCCAGGGATATTTGGCGCGGTCCGGAGGCTCGTAAAATCCGTAAGGAGACCATCACTTGCCGGAAACTCTGTCTTCATACCTGCCTGAGCCAAAAGACGCTACGCGATAAGCTGAAGATGGGCTTGATTTTGCTTGGGGGCCGTTAACGCCAGCGAGTTGCCGAGGCGTCTGTCGTGCCGCACTTTGGATAACCGGTGCGGGTCGTAAGGTTGTCATCCGCCGCTCGCGGGTTCGGGTAGCAATATTTACGATATTTTTACCCGCTTGTCCTTACACTGGCTGTCATCTCCCAAATTAAAGCGCCGTAAGTTTTCAAATGAACCTCGAACGTCCGGATCCCGATCAACTGCTGGCCCGCGTCGCTCGCGACCGAGCCAAGGCCAAGCGCGGCAGACTGAAAATATTTTTCGGGGCGGCGGCCGGGGTTGGCAAGACTTACGCAATGTTGTTGGCGGCCAGGGAGCGGCGGGCGGAGCAACTGGATGTGGTGGTCGGGCTGGTCGAAACCCACGGCCGCAAGGAAACCGAGGCCTTGCTGGATGGCTTGGAGCGTTTACCGACCCGGCAGGTACCCTACAAGGGCGCGGTTCTTAGCGAGTTCGATATCGATGCGGCCCTGAAGCGGCGGCCGGCCATCATCCTGGTCGACGAACTGGCCCACACCAACGCACCCGGTTCCCGCCACCCCAAGCGTTGGCAGGATATCCACGAATTGCTGGAAGCCGGCATCGATGTGTATACCGCGTTGAACGTGCAGCATCTGGAAAGCCTGAACGACGATATCGGCCAAATCTCCGGGATTCGGGTTTGGGAAACGGTGCCGGACACGGTATTCGAGGATGCCGACGAAGTCGAACTGGTGGATTTACCGCCGGACGAACTGTTGCTGCGGCTGAAGGAAGGCAAAATTTATCTGCCGCGGCAAGCGCAACAGGCGATACAGCATTTTTTCCGTAAAGGCAATCTGATCGCGTTGCGCGAGCTGGCGCTCCGTCAGACCGCGAGCCGGGTGGATGCGCAAATGCTGGATTATCGAGAAGACAACGCGATCCGTGAAGTCTGGCAGGTTGGCGAGCGCTTGTTGGTCTGCATAGGGCCCAATCCGTTGGCCGAACGCTTGGTGCGGGCCGGCAAGCGCCTGGCGGCCGGCCTGCGGGCCGAGTGGATCGTCGCTTACGTCGAAACGCCGGAGCTGGCCCGCTTGCCGGCCGTCAAGCGCGACGGGGTATTGCGGATATTGCGACTGGCCGAGCAGTTGGGCGCGGAAACCGTCACGCTCAGCGCGCCGGAAATGAGCCAAGCCATCATCCGTTTCGCGAGGGAACGTAATATCAACAAAATCGTGGTCGGCAAGCCCAGCCGGCGCGGCTGGCGGCGCTGGCTGTTGGGGTCGGTCGTCGATGTGTTGATCGCCCAAGCCCACAATATCAATATTTATCTGTTGGGCAGTCCGCGCCGCGGCGAGCAGGATGCGCCTGAAGCCGAGCCGTCGCTGTTCAGAAAAAGTCCGCTGCCGGGGCTCAAGCAGCGCATCCCGGCCAAGACCCGCCGCCGTTACTGGGGTTACGCTTGGGCGGTCGGCGTGACGGCGCTCAGTACCGCGGTTGGTTCGCTATTGTTCGGCAGCGTTGAGTTGGCCAATCTGGTCATGGTGTTCCTATTGGGCGTGGTGTTCATTGCCACTCGCTTCGGCCGGGGACCGTCGATTCTGGCGTCGGTGCTGGGCGTCGGCGTGTTCGATATTTTGTTCGTTCAACCGTTTTACAGTTTTTCGGTATCGGACAGCCAGTATTTGATCACCTTGCTGGCGATGCTGGTGGTCGGCATCGTGATCAGCAATCTGATGGTGAACGTGCGTTCGCAGGCCAAGGTGGCGGCGCACCGGGAGCGGCGGGCGGCGGCCTTGTACGCGATGAGCAAGGAATTGTCCGGCGCCCAGAGCGAGCAGGATATCGTTAAAATCGCGGTCCGCCAGTTGTATTCCGAATTCAGCAGCCGCAATGCGATTTTGTTTGCCAACGCCGAGGATAGAATCGAGCATCCGCGCGGCGCGGCATTGGCCGAATCGCTGCTGGGCGCCGATCTGGGCATCGCCCAATGGGTGTTCGATCACAACGAAATGGCCGGCCAGGGCACCAACACCTTGGCCGGTACCGAGGCGATTTATTTTCCGATTCAAAACGACGACAAAGTGGTCGGCGTGCTGGCGATGCGGCCGGTCAATCTGCGGCGGGTGTTTTTGCCGGAGCAGCAGAAATTGCTGGAAACCTTTTTACGCCAAATCGGCCAGTCCGTGGCCCGAATTCGCTTTGCGGAAACGGCCCGAGTGACGCTGTTGCAAGTCGAGGCCGAACGCTTACGCAATTCCTTGCTTAGCGCGATTTCCCACGATTTGCGTACGCCGCTGGCGACCATCATCGGTTCCGCGACCACATTGGCCGAAGACGCCGGCCAGTTGCAGCCGTCGGATAAACTGGAATTAAGCCGGGCCATTGTTGACGAAGCCGAAAGGATGTCCACGTTGGTCAACAATATTTTGGACATGGCGCGTTTGGATTCCGGCGTGCTGGAATTAAACAGGCAATGGCATCCGTTAGAGGAAGTCGTCGGTACCGCATTGACCGTGCTGCAAAAACGCCTGGCCGGCAGACCGGTGCGGGTATCGCTGCCGGCCGGAATTCCGATGGTTTACGCCGATGCGGTGATGATCGAACAAGTGTTGATCAATTTGCTGGAAAACGCGGTGCGCTATACGCCGGCCGGTGGCGATTTGGATATCCGCGCCGAAACCAGCGATCAGGCCGTCGAAGTCAGCGTCGCCGATCGCGGCCCCGGTATTCCGGCCGGCAAGGAAGAACGGCTGTTCGAAAAGTTCTTTCAGGTTCGCCACGAGGCCGCGCAGAGCGGGGCCGGCTTGGGTTTGGCGATTTGCCGGGCCATCGTCGAAGTCCACGGCGGCCGGATTTTCGCCCGCAATCGGCCTGGCGGCGGCGCGATTTTTACCTTTATACTGCCGCTGGACCAACCACCGCCCAGTTTGGAGTTAGAAGAATGACGATCGAACCGACCGCGAGCCGGCATGGCTAAAATCGAGCCGGTCATTATCGTCGTCGAGGACGATCCGTCGATTCGGCGGTTTTTGCGCACCGGTTTGACCACGCACGGTTTCGCGGTGTTCGAGGCCGAGAGCGGCAGGCAAGGTCTGGTCGAGGCTGGCGTGCGCAAGCCGGATCTGTTGATTTTGGACCTGGGTTTGCCCGACATGGATGGGGTTGAGGTGATTCGCGCGCTGCGGGCGTGGTCGGCGGTGCCTATTATCGTGCTGTCGGCGCGCAGCAACGAGCAGCATAAGATCGATGCGTTGGACGCCGGTGCCGATGATTATTTGACCAAACCCTTCGGTTTTGGCGAGTTGCTGGCCAGGATTCGAGTGGCGCTCCGACATGCCAATCGCGGCGTGGATGGCGCCGGCGAAGCGGTGTTTGTCGCCGGCAACCTCCAGGTGGATTTGCAGAACCGCCTGGTCAGCGTGGCGGGCCGGGACGTGCATCTGACACCGATTCAGTACCGTTTGCTGGCGGTATTGATCAAACATGCCGGAAAAGTCCTGACCCATCGGCAGATACTGAAAGAGGTGTGGGGACCGTCCTCTCAGGAAAACGCGCATTATTTGCGGATCTACATGAGTCAATTGCGCCAAAAACTGGAAGCCGATCCGACCCAGCCGCAACATTTGTTAACCGAATCGGGCGTTGGCTACCGATTTAAGGTTTGACGGCGCGCGAACCAAGGGATGCTTCATCGTTGACGGCAGAGACTGCGTGCTCCGGCCGTCGATAGGCCATTGGGCGAACGCCGGTTTAGTGGCTGCCCTTCAGGCAATGTTGTTCTTCGTGGGCTGGACCTTCGCTCAGCGTGCCGGCCAGATAGGCCGCTAAGGCTTGGTCGGGCGAAGTCTCGCTGGTGGTGAGCAATTCGGTATGGCGGGTCGCCAGATTGCGGATCACGCCGTCGCCGGCCGAGCCGGCGATTGCCACATCGACAGTGTGTAAGGGATGGCGATTGCCGTCGCCGCGAACATGCCATTCGTGCAGGCTGCCGATGTCGGTCAAATCCAGCGTCCAGGCCAGATCGGCACTGGACTTGTCGGTAACGACGTAGACCAGCCAGCGCGATGCTCTGCCCGCATGAGAAGCGACATGGCCCTCGGCGTCCACGGCGATGGCTATCAGTTGATCGGTCATGAGTAAAATGCCTCCTATCGATATTGAATGGCGCGCGATACTTGGAAAACGCACTCGGCGAACATATTTTCCACAACATTTGCGCGGTTTAAGCAGTATCGCCGATTCGAATCGAACCGGTCAATGTCGCGGCTATCGATAATGGACCTACAAGGTGGCTTACCGCGGGTTAGGATCAGTAAGTTTGAACGGTAAATAAGCTTGGGCGGTGAGTTTGTAGCGCTGCATGCCGATCTTCTCTCTTTCCAGAAAGCGTTCGACCGCGTCGGCAAAGCCGGGATCGCGCAGCCAATGAGCGGAATAGGTGGTGACCGGCTCGAAGCCGCGGGCGATCTTGTGTTCGCCCTGGGCGCCGGAATCGAAACGGCTCAGGCCGTTGGCGATGCAATAGTCGATGCCCTGGTAATAACAGGCTTCGAAATGCAGTCCGCTAAATTCTTCGTCGCAACCCCAATAGCGGCCGTATAAGGTATCGGCGCCGATCAGGCTCAGCGCGGCGCCGACATAGTGGTCGCCCTTGCTCGCCAGAATCAACAGAATTTGCTCCGGCATGGTCAGCGCGAGTTCTCGAAAGAAATCCAGGTTGAGGTAGGGTTGCGAGTGGTGCTTGATGTAGGTCGCCGCGTAGAAACGGTAAAAGGCTTGCCATTGCTGGTCGGCGATGTCGGCGCCGGCCACGCATTGCATGACGATGCCTTGCTCCTCGACCTTACGGCGTTCGCGCTTGACCATCTTGCGCTTGGCGGCGGTCATCGTATCGAGAAAGTCAGCGAAATCGCGGTACTCGCGGTTGAACCACTGAAATTGCACGCCTTCGCGGATACTCATGCCCGCCGCGCGCAAGGCTTCGGCCTGGTCGGGCTGTGGGAACAAACAATGCCAGGACGAAATCGCCTCGTGTTCGGCGCGATCCCGCAGGTATTCAACCCAGCTTGCCAGTATGGTTTCGCTCCCGACACCCGGCGCAACCGCCCAACGCGGTCCTTGGCAGGGCGTGAACGGAATCGCGGTTAACCATTTGGGATAGTAGGTCAGCCCGTGTTGGCGATAGGCGTCGGCCCATTGTTGGTCGAACACGTATTCGCCCCAGGAATGGGACTTGCGGTACAGCGGCAACACGCCGACCGGCCGGCCATCGTCCAGTGCCAACAAGTGGTGCGGCCGCCAACCGCCGCGCGGGCTGACCGAGCCGCTGTGTTCCAAAGCCGCCAGAAATTCGTGGCGGAAAAACGGGTAACCTTCGCCGGTCAGTTCGTTCCAGACCGTCCGGTCGATGCGGTCCAGTTCGTCCAAGGGTATTACGTCCATTTTGAAATTGGTGACTGATGGGGGGTGAAAAGGGCAAACGGCGCACGCCTGATCCATGAAAACCGGAACCAGAAACCTGGCGGCGTAGTTCGTAGCGAATCGCAGATAGGCCGTCCGGCCTTCACGCGATTTGGGAAATCAGGCTTGGCCCGAATAAGCCGGGGATCGCTTCAACCAGCCGAATCGGCTTCGGCCACCTGTGGCTTGCAGTGAAGAAACCGCTCTGGCTGAAACGACCGGCTTGACTGCCGCCGCTGCTTGAATACTAAACCGATTCCAAGCCGCTTGCCAGTGGCGTCGAAGCCTGCGTTCCGGTCGGCCTGTTTCGACCGCCGAGCAATTCCAAAATCCACTTGCCGTCTAACCAGCAACTTCGACATGGGTGGCCGTTAAGTTTGAGTTAAGAGCCCGATGCGATATTTTTCGCCCATAGAACCAAATTCAATTTTCCAACTTTAGAGGGATAAACCGAATGAAACAAAGTATCGAATTTGACTCGAATAACGCCTTTACTCAAGTCAGATCAGCCATCGCGGAATTAACGACTTTTACTTTCGCGGATAGGGAAGACGACATGCTGTATGCGGTAAATAAATTAAAATCGGTATTAAGATGCGTGCATGATAATTACCAATCGTGGAATCGCGATACGATACGCGAATTCGTGCTTTCTAAAAACGATCCGTTAAGATTCGTTGACTTGAATTCCGACCAGTTCAACGCTCGGGTCCGCAATATCCAGCACGACATGATCACTAAATTCTCAATAAATTAAAAATATTGGCCTCTGTTTGCACGCCACGAATGATTTTCCCGTCGTTTTTACCGCCATATCGGCGCGAGACCCGATACTCGCGACTCGCAAATCCTCCTGAGTCTCTTTGATGCGTGGCCTAATGAAACCGGCTCGGCGATGATGCTTGGCGATTTCAATTTAGCTTCGCGGTAGAGGAATATGCCAGCAGTTATAAGCGCTTAACAATAAATTGCCGTGCAGTAGAATAGCAAGGTTTTGAACAGAGCGATAAATAA
>NZ_JBYMAP010000066.1:0-19191 GCF_057766305.1 Methylomonas sp. BG-2
ACGTTAGGACGACAACCCAGGCTGTAGGTTAAATTAAGTCGGTGTATTTGTGGTTTGTATGCTCGAAGTTAGGTCGATGGCGTTATAATTCAGGTTTTTTGAAGAGTTGTTGTCGTAATTTTGATATATGTGGTTTTGGAGCGTCGGCTGAGTTGTTCAATTTGTGCGTAGAGTAAGTTGATGGATTTCTTGTTTTATTAATTTAGTATGCATTGCAAAATTAATTATCCGGAGCGAATAAATGGCGAATTGGATTATTTCTTGTCACGGTTACAGTGATGTTAAATCGAGTAACAAGTTAGCAATTACCACGAGACAATCTTACGAGAATTGCTCTATACCCATGGGGGTCGAATTGGTGACTTATACCGAGCAAGGCCAAAATCTTTCGATGGCCGATGGTTGGGATCTTTGGACTAAACTTACCGGCAATCAGGAGGCAGCAGCGTACGCTCTTAGGGCTAAGGGGAAAAAATGGCCAACCTCGATAATCAATTATGGTCTTAGCGGTCCTCACGACGCTTCGGATTACTACGGGTGGCTTGATACAAACGGTGACTACGCTTGCGGGTTGTTTGAAGTTGGCAACCGGAGGCCGTTTTGGTCATTTCAAATTGGCGTACAGGTTACTACCCTAAAGGATGTATTAAATCAAGCCAAGACGGCGAAGGTTGCCCGCGTATATTATTTGGCGTGCCAAGAATTGGGATGACGCGCTATTGATGCCTGTCGACCATGGTTAGAATCGGCTGGAGCTGTTCTGCGAAATACAATTCGTCGCCAACTAAATTTGGTTTTTAATTGGCGGAAAGGCGTCCAGTGACAGGCGTTTGCCTGCTCGAATTTGTTTTAAGGTTACGTTTCTACTTTCCCCGCACACAATTGACCGAAGAAAATTTATGGCCACCTGCCTAGACTACGCAAAAATCGCGATCGCCGCTTATTATAAAAGCGCTAACCAATATTACGCCGAGCCTCCAGGGCATATGGTGGACGATTGGCAGGTGCAGAAGTGGGAATCGGGGACTTGGTACGGTGACGGCTTTCAAGGCGGCATCTGGTGCAGCAGCACGGATGTCGTGGTTGGTTGTTGCGGTACGAATCCGGGGCAAAAGGGAAAACTATTCTCGGACATCGGGGCGGACCTGCGAATCGGTTTGCGCATCCTGCCCAACCAATGCTCGTCGGCGCGGCAGATGCTGAAGGCCGCCAAACAAATCGCCAACGGTCGGCGGCTCTCGTTGACCGGGCATTCGTTGGGCGGCGGCTTGGCGCAAGTGGTTGGCGTCTGGGAAGGCGTGCCGTTCGTGACCTTCAACGCGCCGGCGATGGCGCACGCGATCAAGGCCGCGCATGTGAATATTTTGAAGCCGCAAATGATGATTCGCACTTGGCAATCCAAAAGCGCGTCCGACTGTCCCGGCGTCAATTTTCGGATCGCGGGCGATCTGGTCAGTGTTGAAGGTCTGGCGGGCGATCACGTAGGCATGGTGATCGATTTGCCGAACGCTACCGGCGGTGGCGCTCACGGAAAAACCAATTGCTGGCAGGCGGTTTTGCAGACGGATTGGGCCAATATCGATCCTTTCGAGGCATTGTAATGTTCGGCGGCCGCTAATCGCGCCGTTGGTAAGTCGAGAAATGCCAGGCAGTTTTTGATTTCGCTTACCGCGATGACTTTTTGCAATCATTCGCTATCGGATTAAATCGACGACGGTGACAGGAGACAACATGACAGGTGCGGTTACTTTACAAAAAGTGACGATACCCAAGGCGGTGCAAATCTGCCAGGATATTCAGCTCGATCCGGCGGCGATGCAATGCCTGGCCGCCGACATGGCGCCGGCGGCATTTTTGCTGGCCTTGATCGAACTGAAGCTATTTCCGGACGCCGTACGTTTTCTGGCCCGGGCCTTACCCAAGCGCGAGGCGGCTTGGTGGGCTTGCGTCTGCGCGCGCAGCTCGATTGACGAGAAAACGCCGCCTGAAGTCGTAAAGGCGCTGGAGGCTGCCGAGCTGTGGGTTTACAAACCGACCGAGCCCAACCGGCGCAACGCCAACGCGGCCGCTCACGGCGCGTCGTTCGAAAATCCGGCGGCTTGGGCGGCGATGGCCGCGTTTTGGAGCGACGGCAGCATGGCGCCGGAAGACGCACCGTCGGTCCCGCCGGCCGACAACTTGACCGCCAAAGCCGTCGCCGGAGCGGTGATGTTGGCGGCGGTGCTAACGTATCCGGAAAATGCCCAGGAGAAATACCGGTTTTTCCTGGAACAAGGCATCGATATCGCCAACGGCGGTAACGGCCGCATTTGGCAACCGGCATAATCAGGAGTAAAACCATGGGGCAACCCGCCGCGCGCATCACCGATATGCATGTCTGTCCGATGTTTACCGGTCCGGTACCGCATGTCGGCGGCCCGATCCTGCCGCCGGGCGCGCCCACGGTGTTGATCGGCAAAATGCCGGCGGCGCGCGCGACCGACATGGCCGTTTGCGTCGGTCCGCCCGATACCATCGTCAAGGGCTCGGCGACGGTGATGATCGCCAACATGCCGGCCGCCCGGATGGGCGACAGTTGCGCGCACGGCGGAACGATCATCCTGGGCTGCCCAACGGTATTGATCGGCGGTTGATGCGTGCGCCCCAACCATTAAAACAGCGTTAGTTTTAGGAATTCAACATGGCTCTCACACAAGATCAGCGTGCCGCAAAGGTGACCACCGCGCTCGGTGACGGGACCTTCGTGCTTTACCGGATGACTGGCACGGAACCGGTTAGCCGGTTGTTTGAATATGAGCTGGAATTGCTGAGCGAAAGCGAAACCCTTGATCCTCAGGCCTTGCTCGGTACCGGAGTGACGGTTCAATTGGCGATGGAAGACAACGCCAGCCGTATCTTCAATGGCATCGTCACCCGGGTCAATCAGTTCGGCATGATAGGTGATTTGTATTATTACCGGGCCACCGTGCATCCCAAGCTGTGGTTGCTGACGCGGGCCGCCAATTGCCGGGTGTTGTCGCCGGCGATCGACGCCGATAGCGGCGCTACCGAAGCCGCGCCGACCACTGTGCCCGAGATCGTCAAGAAAATCTTGACCCAACATGAAGTCACCGATGTGATCCTGGATTTGCAGGCGACCTATCAGCCGCGCGAATTTTGCGTGCAGTATCGGGAAACCGATTTCAACTTCATCAGCCGACTTCTGGAAGAAGAAGGCATCTATTACTACCATCGGCATACCGCCGCCGGCCACACCTTGGTGTTGTGCGACAACATGCTCGCGCACTTGCCCAGGCCGGTCAGCGCGACTGTCAAGTACTACCCGCTCGCGAATCAAGGGGGGCGCGACGAGGAACACATGTACGAATGGAGTATCAGCCGGCAAATCCAAAGCGGCAAGTACTCGCTGAACGATTACAACTTCACGACGCCTACCGCCGACTTAAAAAACTCGACCATTATCGCGGGCACACATGCCGGCGCGGACAAGGAGGTTTACGATTACCCAGGCGAATTTGCCGAGGGATCGGCCGGCCAGCGCTATTCCAAGTTGCGGATGGAAGAAGTCCGCGCCGAGCATGAGCAAATCGTCGCGCGGGGCAACGTGCGAAATCTGGCGACTGGCTTGACCTTTACCTTGTCGCAATTTCCGCGCGCCGATCAAAACCGCGAATATCTGGTGTTGGCGACGCAGTTTCAGATTCAGAACAACGCGTTCGGCGCCGGTGGCGGTGGCGATCCCGAAGAGTTTCAATGTACCTACACCTTGATTCCGACCAGCTATGTCTACCGTCCGCCCAGGATGACCAGAGTACCCGTGGTGCAGGGGGTGCAGACCGCCGTGGTGGTCGGCGCGGAGGGTGACGAGATTCTGACCGACTCGCATGGCCGGGTCAAAATCCAGTTTCATTGGGATAGATTGGGTACCAAGAACGAAAACAGCTCTTGTTGGGTTCGGGTCGCGCAAATTTGGGCCGGGAAGAATTGGGGGGGAATATTCATTCCGCGGGTCGGTCAGGAAGTGATCGTCGACTTTCTGGAAGGCAATCCGGATGCGCCGATCATTACCGGTCGGGTGTATAACAACGACAATATGCCGCCCTATGCCCTGGATGCCAACAAGACCCAGAGCGGCATCAAAACCCGCAGCACGCCGGAAGGCACCGCGGAAAATTTCAACGAAATCCGCTTCGAGGATAAAAAGGACGAAGAAGAACTCTACATCCACGCCGAGAAGAATTGCACTCGCGTCGTCGAGAACAACGACGTCCAAAAAATCGGCTTCGAAAAGCAGGACGCCGGCGATCAGACGATAGACATCTACAATCATCGCACCGTGACGCTGGACCAAGGCAACGATGCGTTGACGATTAAAACCGGTAATCGCGTGGTCGAGGTCAAGCAAGGTAACGACAATTTGACCATCAGCACCGGCAATCGAACCGTCAAGCTCGATCAAGGCAACGATGATCTGACGATTAGTTCGGGAAACCGGACCGTATCGTTGGGCAGCGGCAACCTGACCGTGAAATTGGACGGTGGCAGTATTTCCAACGAGGCCGCTCAGGCCATCGAGCTCAAGGTGGGGTCCAACAGCGTTAAGATCGATCAGAGCGGGATTACCATCAAGGGCGTGATGGTTAAGATTCAAGCGGACTCGCAGGCCGAGCTGAAAAGCCCGATGACGACGGTCAGCGGCGACGGCATGATGACGGTCAAGGGCGGCATGGTGATGATCAACTGATCCGGCCGCCGGCAACCTTGCTCGGTTCCATTCGCAATCCGTAGCGCCAATTCAATTCCCACCATTCGGGCGAGAAGGAATACCCGCAATGCATAAACCGGTAACGGACCACCAAATCCCTTCAATGTCGCGCGTCTATCCAGCCCATGCTCTATCGCATTGCTCTCGGCGACTCGGAAGGCTTGGACAATGACCAGCTCCCGCGATCCTCGGCCTGCCGGCGCGGCACTCACGCTCCGCAATTTGAACGACGGTACCACGACTCGCGATTTGTCGCCGCGACCGTTGCCGGTCGGCGTCAAATCCGCCAAACCCGCTGCCAGCCTCAAGTCGCCGCGGGTCCGCATTGCGAAATCCTCGCCGCCGCTGCTCAAGCAGGGCCAACAAGGCGACGACGTTCGCCGTCTGCAACGATTACTCAATGCCTGTCTGAAGCCCAGTCCTCAACTGGACGATGGCCTTTTTAATCTAGCCACGCTGCAAGCCGTTCAGCAATTCCAACGCGGCGTTGGCCTGACCGCCGACGGCATTGTCGGCAGCGACACTTGGTTTTATTTACTCAAGGGTGAATCGGTTCAAGGCGCGGCCTTTTCGGCGCCCAAGCCGGTTGCTCCTACCAACCCGGTGGTCGTGCCGTCGGTGCCGATCAAGCCCGGCATCGCGGATTGGCCTCTGGCCGATAAATTTTCCGAGGTACTGCGCCGAACCTTGCCGCTGTTGCCGGCCGGTGTGCGCGGCGAATTCGAGGCGATGATCAGCCCGGAAAATTTGGCGATGACCGCCGGTGTATTGGTGGTTTGGGCCGGCTCGCATGCCTTTGGTGTCGGCGAGGTCGTCGATGTCGTGATGTTGATCGGCGGCGCGTTTTTCCTCGGGATGGCGGTATTCGAAGTGGCGGCCGATATTGGCGATTTCTTGACGTTGACGATAGACGCCGGTAGCGATCGCGAACTCGACGAAGCCGCCGGCCATCTGGCGAGCGTGATCGCGGTCATCGGCGTAGCGGCATTCTTTGCCTTGCTGGCGAAGGTGCGGGCCATGAAAGGACGCAAGGGCCAGGCGAGAGTGTCGGCGTCCGATTCGCCCGGCAATGCCGTCACGCCGTCGGAAGCCGCGCGCGGATCCGGCGGTACCGCTAGCGCGAAGAGCCGAAGCCCGGCGCCGCCGTCCGATGGGAATTCAGGTCCGCCGACATCCAATCAGAAGGCCAATACGCCAAGCAATCAATGCGCGCAAAGAGGTTGTCCGATCAGCATGGTCACCGGCGAGGAAATGCTGGAGAAGATCGACTTTACCTGGGATGGGCCGTTGCCTTTGGATTGGCGGCGGTTTTACCGTAGCGGCCAATCCGACATCGACCGGCAACTGGGTTACGGTTGGCTGACGCCGCTGGACGAATGGCTGGAAATTGGCGAACGGGCCACTTTTTGCAATGCCGACGGCCAACGCATCGATTTGCCGCTACCGCCGGCGGGTGGCTACAGCGTCAATCTGCCGGAACAATTGCGCTTATATCGGGAAAATGATCAGTTTCGACTGGTCGAGCCAAGCGGCATGGCGAAAACATTCACCGGCCGGGTTGGCCGGTGCTCGCTACGGGCTTGGCACAACACCCAAGGCCAAAGCCTGTATTTTCATCGCGACGCCCACGGCGACGTCGAGCGCATCTCCGCCAGTTGGAACAAGCATCTGCTCTTGGAACGCCGAGACCGGCGCATCGTCGCGATTCGTCCCGGCAAGCGGGCCGGTGGCGGATTCGAAGCGGCCGGCGAACCGCTGGTGAACTATCGGTACAGCGACGCAGGCGATTTGATCGGCGCTCGCGACCGGCTCGATCAAGGCGAAGATTACGCCTATCGCAATCACGTCATCGCCCGCCGTACCTTGGCCAGCGGCTTTAATTTTTACTTCGAATGGGATCAGGACACGCCCCAAGGCAAATGTTTGCACAACTGGGGCGATAACGGCGTCTACGATTACCGCTTCGAGTGGTTGGCGGACGGCGTCAGCCACGCCATCGATTCGCGCGGCGGCATCGCTGTTTTCCAGCACGATTCGCAAGGCTTGTTGCTACTAGAGCGAACGCCGGAAGGCCGGGAAACCCGCCACAGCTACAACGCCGACAATCAACTGGCGCAGACCGTGGCGCCGGACGGCGGTATCACCCGCTTTAGTTACGATAAAGAAGGCCGCTTGATCGGCGTGTCCGATGCGCTGGGTTTTAGTCAGCGCATCAAATACGACAAGCAAGGAAATCCGGTCGAACTGATCGACGCATTGGATCAGCGCTGGCTGCGCCGCTACGACGCCAACGGCCGGCTGGAAGAAACCGTCGCCGCCAACGGCGCGGTTACCCAATATCAATACAACGCTCAAGGCGTGCCGGTGCACATCACCGATGCGCTGGGCCGGACCCGCTCGCTGTTGTGGGACGAGCAGTTGCGCTTGGTCGGCGAAAGTGGCTTCGACGGCATCAAGACCCGCTACCAATACGACGATGACGACCGCATCGTCGCGATTATTGATCAGGACAAGCGCACTACCCGTTACGGCTACGATGTCGTCGGCCGCGTCACGGCGGTGCAACACGCGGACGGTAGCACCGTGCAATTGCGCTACAACGCCGCCGGCCTGTTGACCCATTACATCGACGGCCTGGGCAACACCACCGAATACCGCTACGACGACGGCCTGTCCCAACCTACTGCCCGCATCGATCCGCTGGGCCATGAAATGCGTTATCGCTACGACAGCGAGCGCAACCTGGTCGGTCTGATCAATCCGAAAGGCGAAACTTACAGCCTTAACTACGACCGGGATGAAAACCTCATCGAAGAAATCGGCTTCGACGGCCGTATCCAGCGCTACCGCTACAACGCCGCCGGCGTGCTGGAAGCCTACCTGCAACCCGGCGCCGATGGCGATTGGAACGTCACCCGCTTTGAACGCGACCGTCTCGGCCGCTTGCTAAAAAAGCACGCCGCCGACGGTAGCCTGAGTCAATACGGTTACGATCCGCTGGGCCGCTTGCAACTGGCTAAAAATGCCGACAGCCTGGTGCTTTTGGGTTACAACGCGCTGGGCCAGATCAACCAGGAAAACCAGAACGGCGCCATCGTTCGTCACAAATACGATCTGCTGGGTCGGCGCACCCTCACCGAGACCCCGGACCGGCACCGCATTGACTACCGGTTCGGCGAGCGCTACCTGGACAGCATCGAATTCGACGGCCAAACCCTCACCAGCCACCGCTACGACGAACTGGGCCGGGAAATCGGCCGTCGCCAGGGGCAACTGAACACCGAGTACGACTACGATCCGATGGGGCGTTTATTGCGGCAAAGCGCCGCCATCAAGGGCCAAGCGGCGGTCATCGGCCGTCGGTACAGCTATGATGTCGCCGGTAAACTGCGCGAACTGGACGACTTGCGCCAGGGCCTCAGCCAATACCACTACGACCCCTCCGCCCGGTTGATACGCAGCGAAGGCCTCAGCCCGGAAAGCTTCGTCCACGATCCGGCCGGCAACCTGTTGGGCGCCAGCGCGGAAGGTGGCCGAATCGAAGGTGACCGCTTGTTGATGATGGGCGACCGTCACTATAGCTATGACGCCGCCGGCAACCTGATCGAAGAAAAGCGCGGCAAAGCCGGCCAAATCGTCACCCGCTACCAATACGACGGCGATAACCGCCTGATCCGCGCCGAAACGCCGCAAGGGACCAGCGAATACCGCTACGACGCGCTGGGCCGGCGCATCGCCAAGCACACCACGCAAGGCGAAACCCGTTTTCAATACGACGGCCCGCGCCTGCTGGCGGAAACCGACCACCAGCGCAGCCGCATCTACCTATTCGAGCTCGGCAGCTTCCGGCCCTTGGCTTTGCACGTGCAGGACAACACCCAAGCCGGCGGCAGCACTTATCATTACCACTTGGATCATCTTGGCACCCCTAGGGAGCTGACCGACGGCGACGGTAAAATAGTCTGGTCCGCCAGATACCGTGCCTACGGAAATCTGGCCTTAGCCGACGTCGAAGCCATCGACAATCCGTTAAGATTTCAAGGCCAATATTTCGACGCCGAAACCGGGTTGCACTAAAACCTGAACCGGTATTACGATCCGAATACGGGGAGGTTTATTCATCAGGATCCGATAGGGCTAGATGGAGGGGCAAACGTTTACCAATATGTACATAATCCAGTTAACTGGATTGATCCGCTAGGTTTGACCGGTATTTTTTCGCCATCTGTTTTTACTGCTCCGTCAGGTAATACCCATACTGTTTATCAACAAAATATTGATTGGGATTTGCCAGTCAATACTAGAAGTGGAATAAAAACTAATTTGGATTTAGGTTTAGAGGGGAAAAGTCCGTTTTTGATAAAGGGTGGAAAATATTCACAAATGAATTTGCATCATTCTAAACAAGACTCTCTTGGGGCGTTATTTGAAATTTCTTCTGATACTCATCAGAAATACTATAACACCAATGCGCTTCATCCGCATTTGCCAAATGCACGTCCAATTAACCCAGTTGATCGTGATTCTTTTAATATTGATAGAGATGCTTATTGGCGCGAAAGAGCTAAAAGCGAGCTAGAGCGAAGGAAAATGTTGAAAGGGTGTGAATAATATGCTGTCAGATAAAGTAATAAAATATTTTAAAAGTCATGATTGGTGGTATGAGGGTATTGCTGAAGAATATTTGTTAGCGCTAAGTAGGTTGGATGTTGATCTTGATAGTGATTTTGCAAAATTCTATCTTCATGTTGAAGATGGGCCAACATTTAGTGGAAAACATGGGGAAATTTATCAAATATGCTGGTTCGTGACGAATTCAAATTACGATTTATATATGCAAAGAACTCATGATGCGCTTGGTTTGCCAAAGGAATATATTCCGCTAGACAGCTTTGAAGGTGAAGGTGGTTTTTTTTACAATAGAAAAACTGGGGAAGTTTTGTATCTAGAATTAGGTAAAAAAATAGAAGATTTTTTAATGGACAGATTGATACCTCAATGGAAAGACTTCAATACTTTCTTGGAATGGTTTTTTCTCTAAGCCCGCGTAGATACGATTAACGTCAGCGCAATCGTACGAATGAAAGCGCAACGATCTGTGGTCATATCCTGATCAGGAAAAGAAGATTGTCATCGTCGGGCTGGCACCGGACATAAGAAAAACGCGGCAAGGCTGGCCAAATCGTCACCCGCTACCAATACGACGGCGATAACCGCCTGATCCGCGGCGAAACGCGCAAGGGACCAGCGAATACCGTTACGACGCGCTGGGCCGGCGCATCGCCAAGCACACCACGCAAGGCGAAACCCGTTTTCAATACGACGGCCCGCGCCTGCTGGCGGAAACCGATAGCCAGCGCAGCCGCACCTATCTATTCGAACCCGGCAGCTTCCGGCCCTTGGCGCTGCATGACCAGCACTACACTCGAGTCGGCGGGGCCAACTTACCATCTGGGACTGGTTCGCCTCGGTTGGTCGCCGTTTGCCGCGGAATTCCTCACCGGGCGGGATTTTTCCGGCTCAGCGATTGTTTGAAACCGATCGGTCCGTAACGCGCCAACCCGACTCGTAACGTGTTTTACGGTTAAAATACCTGCTGTTTTCAATGCAAGCTCATTCGACACACCACATGGACAAAACCTATTCCCCGCACGCGATCGAACAACGCTGGTATCAACTTTGGGAGCAAAGCGGCTATTTTGCCGCCAACCGCGACGGCGCGTCGTACTGCATTATGATTCCGCCGCCCAACGTCACCGGCAGCTTGCACATGGGGCATGCGTTTCAGGACACCATTATGGACGCCTTGACCCGTTACCACCGGATGAAAGGCCACAACGCCTTGTGGCAACCGGGTACCGACCATGCCGGCATCGCCACGCAAATGGTGGTCGAGCGCATCATCAATGCCGACGGCAAGACCCGCCATGATTACGGCCGCGACGCCTTCATCGACAAAGTCTGGGAATGGAAGGAACAATCCGGCGGTACCATCACTCGCCAGTTGCGCCGCATGGGTTCGTCGCTGGATTGGGACAAGGAACGCTTCACGATGGACGACGGCATGTCTGCTGCGGTGCAGGAAGTGTTCATCAAACTCTACGAGGAAGGCCTGATTTACCGTGGCAAGCGGCTGGTGAACTGGGACCCGGTGTTGCACACCGCCGTCTCCGATCTGGAAGTGTTGTCGGAAGAAGAAGCCGGCTCGATGTGGCACATGCGCTATCCGCTGTCCAACGGCACCGGGCATTTGATCGTCGCCACTACCCGCCCGGAAACCATGCTCGGCGATGCCGCCGTCGCAGTGCATCCAGATGACGAACGTTATAAACACCTGATCGGCGAACTTGTCGAACTGCCTCTGACCGGGCGCTTGATACCGATCATCGCCGACGACTACGTCGATCCGGAATTCGGTACCGGCTGCGTCAAGATCACGCCGGCTCACGACTTCAACGACTACGAGGTCTGGTCCCGGCACAAGCAAATGAATGTGATCGCCGATCAACCGCACGGTGGTTTGATCAACATCTTTACCGTCGACGCGGCGATACGCGCGAATGATGATGGTTTTGAGATCATCCCGGAAACCTACATTGGCCTGGACCGCTTCGAAGCCCGCAAACGCATCGTTGCCGATTTGAACTCTCAAGGCCTGCTGGAAAAAATCGCCGATCATAAATTGATGGTGCCGCGCGGCGACCGTACCGGGGCGGTGATCGAACCGTTATTGACCAACCAGTGGTACGTCAAAATCGCGCCACTGGCGAAACCAGCTATCGAAGCCGTCGAAACCGGCGCAATCAAATTCGTGCCGGACAACTGGAAAAACACCTATTTCGAATGGATGCGCAACATCCAGGATTGGTGCATCTCACGGCAAATCTGGTGGGGCCACCGTATTCCGGCCTGGTACGACGACAAGGGCAACACCTATGTCGGCCACGACGAAGCTGAAATCCGCGCCAAACACGGTCTGGATGCCGACTATCAGCTATTCCAGGACGAGGACGTGCTGGACACCTGGTTCTCGTCGGCGCTGTGGCCGTTCTCTACGCTGGGCTGGCCGGACAAAACCCCGGAACTGGCCGCGCATTACCCGACCAGTGTGCTGGTCACCGGTTTCGACATCATTTTCTTCTGGGTAGCCAGAATGATCATGATGGGCTTGAAATTCCAGGGCGAAGTGCCGTTCAAGGAAGTCTACATCCACGGCCTGGTGCGCGACGCCGAAGGTCAGAAAATGTCCAAGTCCAAGGGCAACGTACTCGATCCGATCGACATCATCGACGGTATCGAACTGGAAACCTTGGTCGAGAAACGCGTGTCCGGCATGATGCAGCCGCATCTGGCCAAGAAAATCGAGCAAGCCACCCGCAAGCAATTCCCGGACGGCATTCCGTCCTACGGTACCGATGCGCTGCGCTTCACCTTCGCATCGCTGGCCTCGACCGGCCGCGACATCCGCTTCGACTTGCAGCGCACCGAAGGCTACCGCAACTTCTGCAACAAGCTATGGAACGCGGCGCGTTACGTGTTGATGAACACCGAAGGCCAGGACAACGGCGTCGATTGCGCCGAGTGCCGTTATAGTCAGGCCGATTTGTGGATTTTGTCGCGCTTGAACCAAGCCATCGCCGTCACTCGCGACGCCATTGACAGCTACCGTTTCGACTTGGCCGCGCAAGCCATCTACGAATTCACCTGGAACGAGTACTGCGATTGGTATTTGGAGCTGGCGAAAATCTCCTTGCAAAGCGATGACGTGCTGTTGCAACGCGGCACCCGCCAAACCTTGGTAAGAGTGCTGGAGACCGTGCTGCGCCTGGCGCATCCCATCATGCCGTTCATCACCGAGGAAATCTGGCAGCGCGTTGCGCCGTTGGCAGGAGTCACCGCCGCGACCATCATGTTGCAGCCGTATCCGGACAGCGATACCACCGCCATCGACGCCGCCGCTGAAACGCGAGTGAAATGGGCGATGGACTTCATCCTCGGCATTCGCCGCATCCGTGGCGAAATGAACATCGCGCCGGGCAAACCGCTGAACGTGTTGCTGCAAAACGGCTCGGCTACCGACCAAACCAATCTCAAAGAGTTGGAAAGTTATCTGCTGAAACTGGGTCGCCTGGAAAGCATCACCTGGCTGAGCGTCGGCGATAATGCGCCGGAATCGGCGATTGCGCTGGTCGGCGACATGAAAATCCTGATTCCGATGGCCGGCCTGATCGACAAGGATGCCGAACTGGCAAGGCTGGACAAGGAAATTCAACGCATCGAAAAAGAATTGCCGCGCATCGAAGGCAAGCTCGGCAACGCCGCGTTCGTCGACAAGGCGCCGGCCGATGTGATCGCCAAGGAGCGCGAGAAACTGGCCGGCCTGCAATCGTCGTTGACGAATCTGAAGGAACAGCAAGCCAAGATTAACGCGCTGTAGCGGATGGCCGGCAGCATGGCAACGCCGCCTAAAACCCTGGACGAATGGGCCGAGACGCTCCGCGTCCAGGAAATGCCGATCTTTTCCAATACCGCCAGCCATATTTACGCCTATCTGGACGATCGCAACAAGGGGGCGATGGAGCTGGCGGCCATCATCCTGCAAGATCCCAACTTGACCGCGAAATTGCTCAAGGTTGGCAATAGTCCGTATTACAACCCGTCCAAGCAGAAGATGAACACGATTTCGCGCGCGATCGTGGTGCTGGGCGCGGAAGTGATTCGCGAGCTGACGTTGGCTTGTTCGTTTTTCGAAGCAATATTGACGTCGTCCAATAAGGAGCAGGCCAACCGGGAAATCGCGTTGGCGCTGCATGCGGCGGTGCAGGCCAGGGAACTGGCGATCCTCGTCGGCGATACCTCGCCCGAGGAAGTATTCATCGCGGCGCTGTTGCACAACATCGGCCATATTGCGTTTTGGTGTTCGAATAATCCGCAGGCGCGCAAAATTCACGAATTGATCGAACGTAGCGGTTTGCGGCCGAGCGAGGCGGAAAAGCAGGTGCTGGGATTTTCGCTACGCGATCTCGGCAAGCGTCTGGGCAAATCCTGGCACTTAGGCGGATTGATCGAGGAAGCGATGAGCCGGCCGGAGGCCGCCGATGCGCGCATTCGCGCCGTGAGCATGGGGCATAAAATCTGTGAAGCCTTGAAAGCCGGCGGCGATTCGGCCGCGATGCGCGATTGTCTGGGCAAACTGGCCGGCATGACCGGCAAAACCACCGACGAACTCAGCGAGCGCATCGAAAAAAATACCCGGCAAGCGATACAGATTGCCCGCCAGTTCGGCGCCAACGATGCGTCGCGCTTTATCGGCGACGGGTTGGCGGCCGCCCGAATCGCCGACGACGAAACCGACGCCAAGCCGGACAAGAAACAACTGCAAATCCAAATTCTGCAAGACATCAGCAGCCACATCAGCGGCGCGATCGATTTGAACGTGCTGTTTCAGATGGTCTTGGAAGGCATACACCGCGGCGTAGAAATGGATAGAACGCTGTTTATGTTGCTGACGCCGGACAAACACACGCTACGGGAGAAGTTTTCGCTGGGTTGGTTGAAGCCGGCGGGCGGCGAGAAAATCCAAGTGCACAACAGTGAAGTCCAGCCCAATCTACTGTTCGGCGCATTGCATCAATCCGAAGGCGTCTGGCAGTATCCGGATCAACAGCCAACCTTGTATACCGCGCAAATCGTCGAGCGGATCGGGCGATATCCTTGCTTTATTTTTCCGGTCCATGCCGAAAACAAAGCCATCGGCTTGATTTATTGCGACCGCTCGATTAATGGACTACCCTTATCCGGCGAAGATTTTACCGCCGCCAAGCACTTCGCCAAACAGGCCCATATCGGCCTTACGCTTTATCGGATGAAAGCACATTAGCGAATGAACAATCCAACACTCAGCAATTTGCGCGTCTTTCTGGTCGAGCCTTCCCTCACACAACAGCACATTATTGTTCAGTACCTCAATCGCTGCGATATCCGCGATATCGACATGATAGGGAGCGGCGCCGAGCTTTTTGAACGCCTCCGCCAGGAACGGCCGGATTTGATCATCAGCGCGATGTATTTGCCGGATATGACCGGCGTTGAATTGGTCCACGAACTCAGGCAGGACCCCGCGTCCTACGAAATGGCCTTTCTGTTGATTTCCAGCGAAACCAACATCAAATATTTGGAGCCGATTCGCCAGGCCGGCGCGATTGCGATCCTGCCCAAACCGTTTACGTTACAAGCCTTGTCAACGGCGTTGCATTCGACGCTGGATTACGTCCACCCGGAAAAAGCGGCGCTGGAACATCTTGATATCGAGGATCTGCGGATCCTGTTGGTGGACGACAGCGAGTTCTCGTTGAAATATCTGACCAAGGTATTCAACAACATTGGCATCGATCAAATCTGCACCGCGACCGACGGCCGCGAAGCGCTGGATTTGTTCAATCGACAGTATTTCGACTTGATCGTCACCGATCTGAACATGCCGGAAATGGATGGCTTGCAGCTGGTCGATCATATTCGCAAACACCCGGAACGCGGAAGCGTGCCGATTTTGATGGTTACCAGCGAGCAGAATCAGAATCGGCTGGCCGCCATTGAAAAATCGGAGGTTTCGGCGATACTGGACAAACCGTTCGAACCGATGTCGATAAAACGCCTACTAATCAATTTGCTGAATTAGATCGCGCATTTGGCGGCCGAGCCCGCGTAGCGGGCGTGGCATACCATAATAACATTACAAAATTCGAGGCATTTTCAGCCTACAGGCACGGTCAAATGAAACCAGCGATTACCCCGAACAATCAAGAACGCAAACTTGCCGAAGACGACTTTATCGTTTCCAAGACCGATACGGCCGGACGCATTACGTACGCCAACCGGATCTTCATGGAAATCGCCGGCTATCCCGAGCAAGAATTGCTCGGCGTGCAGCACAACATCATTCGCCATCCCGAAATGCCGCGCGGCGTATTTCGGTTGATGTGGAATACCTTGAAGGCCGGTAACGAATTCTTCGGATTTGCCAAAAACATGTGTTCCGATGGCAGCTTCTATTGGGTGTTCGCCAACATTACGCCGGATTACGACAAGGACGGCAAACTGCAGGGTTACTATTCGGTGCGCCGCAATCCGCCGCGTTCGGCGATCGAAGCGTTGATTCCGGTCTACCAAGAGATGCTGGCGATCGAAAAAGCCAGCTCGGTCAAGGAGGCGCCTGACAGGTCGCTGGAATATTTGCTGGATTTCGTTCAACAAACCGGTGCGAAGAATTACGAAAGTCTGGCCCTAAGCCTCTACAAACCGCACGGAGTGTAAGTCATGAAGCCGAAGGCCAACAATTCCAACGCGAATATTCCGTTTCTGCGTACCCGCCTCAACTTTGCGGTGGCGATTATCCTGGTTTCGTCGATCGGGCTTTTTCTCTACAACCTGCTTAGCCACGAATTCTCGATAGTCACGCTCGGTTTGACGCTGCCTTTGCCGATGGTGGCTTACTATCTTTGGAAAACCGGCAAGCAAAGTCTGACGGTGCTGGAAAGGATAGAGAACGTGTTGCGATTGACTAATAACGGCGAACTTTATCACCGGATTACTCAAGTTCACGGCATGGGCGAAATCGGCAAGGTCGCCTGGGAGCTGAACGAAGCGCTGGATTTGATGGAAGCTTATTTCAAGGAGGTCAACTCCTGCTTTAAGCACTCGGCGGAAGGCAATCATGGCCGCTATGCCTTGGTGGACGGGTTTCCGGGCTTGTTGAAGCAGTCGGCGGTTAGCGTTAACGATGCCATTAAACACATGCGGGAAAACGAGCGCTTGATGATTCGGCGCCGCTTGTCCGCCGGCTTGCACGCACTGAACACCACTAATTTGCTGGGCAACCTGAAGGGCAACCAGAACGATTTGATCAATATCACCGAACAGCTGGAAAAGGTCGAGACCATCGCCGCCGATACCGGCCGCAATGCCGATGCCAGTCTGTCTACCGTCGAAACCATCAGCGGGTCGCTAACCGACATCAACGCCAATGTCCACTCGGTATCGGAAGTGATCAGCGCGTTGATCGCCGACAGCAAGAAAATCACCGAATCGCTGTCGATGATTACCGGTATTGCCGACCAAACCAACCTGCTGGCGCTGAACGCCTCTATCGAAGCCGCGCGTGCCGGCGAACACGGCCGCGGCTTCGCGGTGGTGGCCGACGAAGTCAAGAATTTGTCGGAGCACACCAAGAATGCCGCGCTGGAAGTGTCGAAAACCCTGAACGCTTTTAACAAGCGGGTACAACAGATGCACGCCGAAGCCGAAAACTCGGCCGGCCTGTCCCAACAAATTCTGGAACAGGTCAGCGCGTTTCGACACCAGTTTTCCGAATTGTCGGATTCGGCAAAAGCTTCGGTCGGCTATATCGCCTACGCCAAGGACAAGTCCTTCGGCCTGCTGACCAAGCTCGACCATATTGTTTACAAGCAAAACGGCTACATTTCGATAGAAGCCGCCGAGGATTGCCCACAGCAGCAAGCCATCCTGGTCAACCACCACAATTGCCGTTTGGGCAAATGGTATTACGAGGGCATGGGCCATCAAAGTTTCCGGACCACCCAAGCCTACGCCAAACTGTCGCTGCCGCACGGCGATGTTCATGACGCGACCCAAGCCGCCTTCAAAATCTCCAGGGAGCGTTGGATGGACGATCCCAGGCTGCTCGACGAGATCATTAACCAAATGCGCCGAGCCGAGGACGCCAGTGCCGTCGTGATGCAATGCATAGACGAAATGGTGCGCGAAAAACATCTGGACGATAAATATTGAGCCAAAACAAAGCCGTTGGGCGATGAAAAATTCCGCTCGTCCCGAGCCCTTCGGCTGCGCTCAGGAGAGCCTTGTCGAAAGGCAGGCGGGATTTTTCATTCAGCGGTTGGTTGAGCGTATTGCGAGCCGTTCATGCTTCGACATTGCTCTCGGCAACGGTTCCAGGCGTTGCGCCTCCGCAGCCCTGCAAGGCGAGCACGAAAGGCCCGCAATATGCGTCAACCGCTCTTTTTAGGTCGATAGGCTTGGATAAAGGCGGCGGAGTGTCGGCGTAACCGGACCGCCGCCAATTTCGCTGGAACAAGCTTATTCGGCGGCTCCGCGCCAAATACCCCCGCTGGACCAACACAACCAAGCCCAACGTAGCCAGTCCAGCAAGGCTCTGGCCAGCCACAAGGCCCAGGCCAGCATCAACAGATGGTAGGCGGAAGTCGGCAGGCTGATCACGCCGGCCGTCGCCAATTGCGCCGGATTGCGGTCTTGGTACCAGTTCAGGCGATAGGCGCCCGAATGGTTGCCGGCGATTTGCATGTCCGGCGCGCCGAGCAAGCCTTGCCGCACCGCCAGGCCCAACAGTCCCAACGCCAACAAGCCGAACAACGCCAAGCCGATCTGGCCGGCGTTAAACGCCAGTCGCGACTGGGCGGGCCGCCGGTGACGCCAATCCAATGCAAACAAGCAAGCGACCACGGTCAACGCGGCGGCGATATGCAACTGGCTCAAGCCGATCAGCAACAAAAACCAGGCGCCGCCGCCGAGCGGCGCGCGGCCGGTTTTCGCCAAGCCCCAGGCCGCGCCGGCCAGCACGATCAATAAGCCCCAAATCAGCGCGGCCGGTCCGAAACGCGGCCCAAAAGTCCAGATCGGCCAGCGATCGTTGGGCAACGTCAGGCGAATGTCACTGTTGACGCTGGGAACGCCCAGATCAATTGATGGGGTTTCCAGCCGTATGCCCGGTTCGGCGGCGGTCTGCCAACGCAATTCGATCCGTTGCTTGCCCGGATGAATCGGCAGGCTCAGCACGGCGCCTTGCGGGCGCAGCGGCTGGCCGGCGCCGTCTATCGTCACGCCCTGCAATTCCGCGCCGTCCGGCAGCGTCAGATTGTGTTGGCCGCCCTTGGAGCTACGCAGTTGCAAGCTCAAGCGGTTGTCGACACCGCGCAAGCCCGGCGTCACTTCCAGCTCGCTATGATCTATCGTCAACGTGGGGCCCGGCAGCGGCGCCGGTCGGTCGATCGCCAATTCCACTGTTTCGCCGGGCCACGGCCGCCACTCCGGCAGCCAGATGCCGGCATCGCCGTGATGAACCACCGCGATGCCGGCGACTCGCAAATGCCAAACCGGGCTGACGTCGGCTCGCCAGACTTCGGTCCACTGGGTCGTTTCAGGGGCCTTCAGCGTCAAACGCGGGGATTTTTCCAACAGCGATTCCCAGCCCAGACTGGCTTGGCCGGCGGCCATGTTGACCAATACCTTGCCGTCCTTGACCCGTATATCGGGACTGGTGACGGCTTCGCCCGGTAACAGCGGCAATTCCAGCAAAACCGGCCGGCCGGCGGCGCTCAGTTGTTCCACCCGAGTGCTAATGCGCCAATCCAAATCCAAATGCAAGGTGCGTT
>NZ_JBYMAP010000067.1:0-19159 GCF_057766305.1 Methylomonas sp. BG-2
TACCCGCATCACCCAGCGCCAGCATCACCGCACGGTTCAACTCGAATAATTCCCAGGCATATCCGGCATCGCGCAACGCCGATTGCATCGCGTTTTGAATCAAGCCCCGGAAAGTGCGGTGCGGCTCGGAAATCGGCACGCTATCGGCGCGACCGGCGAATGCATCGATGCAAGCGCGCCGGTCGTACGACGCGTGTCCGCGACAGGCCAACGGCCGTACCGGATAAATCGCGCAAGCACCCTGCCGGATGAACGGGCAAGCCCGCCGCAACTTAACCCGCTCCGCTTCGCTCAAGCCGGCGGTTTGGCGATCGGCCTTGGCGAGCCGCTCAGCCAAGCCCAACTCGCTGTCCCGGCTTTCAGTCCAGCGAATATAGCGCGCGATCAACAACACCTCCGGCGCGGTGGCGGTGACCCGCAACGTGCAACAGGTGGCACAGCCCTTGTCGCAAGCGATGGGCGGATGGTCGTCGGATTCTTCGGCAACATTGCCGTCGAAACTGCTAAAGGCCTGGGACAAAATACCGTCGATCAAATCGGGGCGGCCGCGCCGATCCGCCAACGTGTCGGCAAACGCCTCGCTCTGCGCGGCGAAAAAACCCAAGCAATCCTCTTCGTTCATCCCGCCTCCCGGCACGCGTTGTGGAGGGCCGTCGCCCCTCGGTTAAATTACCCCGCGTATTCTATGGGAAAGCGCCGCGTTGCGCATCCCGGAGGAGAAATCGGTAATCGTTAAAGAAGAATTTCAACAATGAGTAGCTTGCTCCTTGCACCAAACGCAAGCGAATAAGGCCGGCGGGTGGGCGGATTGGAATTCGACCTTGACCATGCCCATCACTGCAGTCGGCGTGCCGGGCATGATGTCATAACCGATAGGTACCAGCGTAAAAGCGCCGTTACTACTTTCATAATGCCCCTTTGTCCAGAATGTTGTAAGCATTGATTTGGGTGGTCAGTTTGGTTTTTCCCACTTTGAAACCATAGCTGGCATCAAATCCACGGTCGCATAGCCCGGCAGTTGAATGCCGTTGTTTAGATCGCCTTCGCGCTGATCGCACAGCACCACGCCGGCCCCGAATTTCAAGCCGCGCGGAGCCGTTTCCTGCAATTGGTAGATATTCCACAGCGAGGCGGCGTTGCGCGGCAGGTTGGGTAAGCGATGACCGACGTTGCCGGAACCGCCCGAGTGGTCGCTGTCGTTGCTGACGCGGGCATCGTCGTAAGCGACATTGCCGATCGCCCGCCAACCCGGCAGATCTCGCACGAATCGCCCAAGCGTTCTGTTGGTCATTGGCCGGAATCACGCCGCCGGCGCTCTCCAGGGCTTTATCCAGTCCGACCGACCTGAAAACACCCGCTTAGGAACGATTTACATCGAAAACGACGTTACCAAGCACGCGCGATGTTCGTTTGGCTCGCCGTTTTTGGAGCCAGCGTATCACGCCGGTAACATACAGTAGCGGGCAAGCCAAGCCGCTCAACAGCACCAAAATCCTGCCCGGCCAGCCGAAGGCATGGCCCGAATGCAAAGGCCATTGCCAATCGTAAAAGACATCCGCATTGGAGCCGGTACCCGAGTCGTAGACTTTCAGAATTTCGCCACTGTATTGGTCGACGGCAATATCGCGATAGCCAACGTAGCGGCTCAACTCGTCGAGGTCGCGCTTCATGACTCTGAATACGTCCAGCCGGTCTTTCGGTGCATTCAGCATCCAAAGTCGGCCGCCGGGGTATTTTTGTTGGACTATCGCTTCGACTTGCGCCGGGCTTATCGTCGCTTGTCCCTCTGCCGGAATGGGGCTATCGATCGTTTCCGGAATGCCGCTGTAGGCATTTGGCCGAGTGATCGTCGAAAACGGTTTGAGCAATACATCTACCCGCTCCGGCAGCGTCATGTAAATGCCGGAAAACAACACCGGCAGCAACACGATACTGCAATAAAAACCGAAGGTTTTATGTAAATCGAAGTTCAGCCTTACCGGGCTCGCTTTGCGCTTAAATGTCAGTGCTTGCCTGAAGCGGCCGGTCAGCGGCCACCAGACGATTAAGCCGGTCAATACCGAAATAATCGAAAATGCCGCGAGTATCGCAACGATGGTGCCGCCGGTCTTGCCCAGCAGCAAACACCAATGCAGTTGCATGATGAAACTGACCAAGGGCCTGCCCCAATATTGGTCTTTCGGATGCCAAAGCTGGAGGCCCTGAACCCGAGCGGTGTAAGGGTCTACGAAAATGTAATAGCCGTCGCCATTGCTTGCCGGGTTTCCTTCCCGGACAAAATATAAAAATTTATAGGCAATGTCGGCTTTGCGCGGGTAATACACCTTAAAAAACCGGCTACCGGGCGGCTTGGCGTTTTCCGCCGCCGCAACGATGTCATCCAAGGAACGCAACTGCCGGGGTCCTGGGTCCGGTAACGATACGATGGACAACTCCGGGTTCAAAACTTCCTGGAGTTCCTGGTAAAACACCAATAGGCCGCCGGTCAGACCGACGACCGCCAGCAGCAATCCGGCGCTCAAGCCCAGATAAAGATGAACGGCCAGCCAGCGTTTCCGCCGGGTTTTGAGGGCGTTTAAACAGCGCTCGGAAGCCTGTGGAACGCTAAGTTTGGGATCAAATGCGAGCTTCATTGAGGCTGATTTCATGGCTGTTTTCACAAATAACGTTACCGATGGAATATCCACTGCTTGGGGCGGGAACGAGCGATTCCGTTCCCGCCGGACGCCGGGTTAAAACTCCACTTTTACCGACCCCAAAAACGAGCGCGGCGTTCCCCAGGTGGCACGGGTTTGAAACGGCATCGCAAAGCCGTCGTGGACATATTCCTTATCCAGCAAATTGGTCACGTTGAGCTGCAAGGTGACGTTGGTTTTCGCCACTTTTCGCGTGTAAGCCGCCAACAGATCGATAACGCCGTAACCGGCAAAACTAAAGTCGTGATTGTCGAACGTGGCTTTCTTGTCGCTGACCAGTTCCAGGCCCGCGCCAACCTTGAAGCCGCGCAGATAATCCTGTTGAAAATCGTAAGTGGTCCAAAGCGTGGACGTATGTTTGGGAATGCCGCGAAAGCCGCCGCCAACCCGAATGTTGTCTGGGTTGTTTTCTTTCAGGACCTCGGTTTCGGTGTATGCGTAGGTGGCGATGGCGTTCCATCCCGGCAAGACTTCGCCTTTAACATCCACCTCGACGCCCCGGCTTTGCGCCTCGCCAGTCGCCACAATGAAATTTGGATTGAGTAAATCGGTGGTGGCGATGTTTTGCTTGGTCAATTGGTAATAGGCGATCGTGCTGGTCAAACGATCTTCGAAAAATGCGGTTTTAAAACCCACCTCCCACTGTTCCGCCGTTTCCGGCGGCAAAAACGATCTGTCGCTGGTTAAATTGCCATTGGTGACGCCGAAATTCTCCACATAGTTGCCGTATACACTCAACCAATGCATCGGCTGCCAAAGCACGCCTACCTGCGGCGTCACCGCATCGGCTTTCTGGCCGATGGTACCGGCGAACACGTCATACTGCTCCACGTTTTGATAGCGAAATCCGCCCATGACGTGGACGTTATAAGGCAGTTTGATTTGATCTTGCAGATAAATCCCGTAAAAGTCGGTTTGGGTATGAAACGACTGGCTGGCGCGCGTCGTTGGGTCGATGGGCGGATTGCCGGTATGAATGGGATTGTAAATATCGATAGTGCTCGCGGCCGTGCTGCTGTAACCGACGGAATTGATGTCTTGAAAATAATAATCGCCGCCAATCAACAAGGTGTGTTTCAAAAATCCGGTATCGAAATGGCCGGTCAAATTGGTGGTTGTGAAATAACTGTCGTTTGTGAAAAAGTCGCTGGTGAGGATGCGCCTGTTCAATGTGCGTTGGTCGGCTTGCAAGGTGCCGGGCAACATCACCAAGCGGTCCCGATCCAATAACTGGATATTCAACTGCTCGGTCAACACCCAATTGTCGTTAAATTTGTGGGTCAGGTTTAAACCGATCAGTTTGTCTTCGACGTGATTGCGGTTGTCCTCCATCAAATTCCGTTCGCGGGGAATATCCGCCAGACGCGGATTGATCCAGGAACCGTCCGCCCTGGTGCCGTCGATAATCAACGGTCTGGCATGCAGATCGTACACGTTGTTTTCCTTACGATACTCCAGCTCTAACAGCGCGGTGGTGGCGGGACTGATATTCCATTGCAGTACCGGCGCGACGAACAGCTTGTCGTAATCCACGTTTTCCCGGAACGAGCCGCTTTTTTCGAAGGCGAGGTTCATGCGGTACAGCAAATCTTTATTGTCGGTCACCGGCCCGGTGGCATCGAGGCTGGAGCGGAACAAATCGAACGAACCGAATTGCTGCTGGAACGCGTAATAAGCGGTATCCAGGGGTTTTTTAGTGACGATATTGAGCATGCCGCCAGGCTCGACACGGCCGTACAACATCGCGGCGGGGCCTTTCAGTACTTCCAAACTCTGCACGTTCGCCATGTTTCGAGTGCCTTCCGGGCCGGATGCGTCGATACGAAAGCCGTTGCGAAACAAATTGTAGTTATAGAAGCCGCGTATGGTCACTTGATCCGTCAAACCTCCCGCCGCCTGGCCGGTCGTCACGCCGCTGACGTATTTGACGGCTTGATCGAGCTTAATCGCTTGCTTGTCGTCCAACACCGCTTTCGGAATCACCTGGACGTTGAGCGGGGTTTCCATGATCGGCGTGTCGGTTTTGGTCGCGAAACTGGTATTGGGTACCGCGTAGTCTTTGTTGAACGGATCGGTGGCGTCGAATTGTCTGTTGCCGGTCACCGTTACGGCGGACATGGTCGTTAAATCCGCGGACCGCGAGCTTAGCGCTGTTTGTAAGGTCACACTATTCCGGCCGGTTAAGCGATAACTCAGTCCGGTCCCTCTCAACAATATTTCCAACGCCTGTTGCGGCGGGTAGGCACCATTGACTGCATTGGAGCGCGCATTTTTCGCCAAGCCCGCCGGAAAACCCACTTGCCAATCGCTGGCCTGGATAAACGCATTCAGCGCGTCTTCCAGCGCTTGCGCGGGTATCTCGAAATGCTGGACGGCATCGGCTTGATGGGCCGACTCGGCATGACCGGGTTGAAACGGCGGCACCGCCAGCATGCCGCCGACGGCCAAGGCGATGGCCGCGCTTAAGCCACGCGGACCTTGAAGCCGGCGGATTTCATTGGAATATTCGAACATGATCTCTCCTGTATCGTGGGTAGCGTAAGCCGCACCGATGCGGCGCATGGTTACCGAGACGTACCGGAAAACGGATCACACACTTGCCAGATAAAATATTTTTGCCGACGCAACAGTTCGGCGTGGTCGGGAACAGCCGAAAGGCCGCCGGCCGAGCGCCGAGCCGAGTGGCCATTGGGCTTTCGATCTGGAAACCCCTGCAATTTCATTGTCGGATGCTCGGTAGTGCTCGTCATTTCGGTGGAGATTCAATTTCGCGCTGTTACGGGTGGCAATCCCGATGCCGCCGACGAATCGCGGTTTGCGATCCATGGCGCTGGATGCCCGCTTCCCGGCGGGGATGATGATGTTGCTTAAAGCTGACAGAGTAGAACTCGGTGACGGAAAGTAGAACGCGGAAGCAGCGCGGCTTTCGCCGAGATTGAAAGCCTTCGATGCCCCAATTTGGGCATCGAACCAGACGATGCGCCGGCCCTACCTAGACCATCAATCGGTGGGAGGCGCGTTAGCGGCGATCGGAAGCATCCGGTATGCCGGCGCGGTTAATCGCCGCTGACACCGCTTCCGCAGCGCGATGACGCATTGTCCGGACATACAACACCCAATCCAATATTTTTTGGCGGGACGGCCGGTACCTTAACGCTTTAACACCGTCAGGTACCCGTCCAAGTCGTAGATTTTGGCGCCGGCGATATCAGCCAGCGTGCGCAGCAACGCGGCGGTGTCCTGCAATTTGTAGTTGCCGGTGATCCGGGTTTGCCCGAGGTCCGCGTCGGCGACAACGATGGCGCCGGGGTGGTAGCGGTCCAGTTCGGCGACGACTTCGGCGAGCGATTTGTCCTTGAATATCAAGCGCCCCTTCAGCCAGGCAAAGCGTTGGTCGGCGTCTCCGGCCACCGGTTCGGATACGCCGGCCGCCGAAATGTCGCTATGTTGGCCTGCCCGCAGCGTCCTGCTTTCGCCGCGTTCCGCGCTGCAAACGACTACACCGCTTTCAACGTCAACCGACGTGGCAGCGCCGTCGCGCACATTAAAACGGGTTCCCACCACGCTGACCGTGCCTTGCGCGGTTCGCACCACGAAGGGCCGGGCTTTGTCCGGTTGCACTTCGAAATAAGCCTCCCCTTTCAGCAAAATCACGCCGCGCCGGCCGTCCGCGTAGTCCAGCTTCACCGCGCTGTCGGTATTTAATATCAGCGCGGAACCGTCGGACAGGATCTCCCGGCGTTGTTTGCCGGCGGCGGTCGCGAAATCCGCGCGCAGCACGTCGATCCAACCGGCGGCGAACGCCAACCAGCCGCAGGCCAGCATCACGCCGGCCGCCGCCGCCCAGCCGGCCGTCAAGCGCCTGACCGGTACCGGCAGCGGAATCGCCGCGTATTGCCCGAGCGCGACGGCCAAGGCCGGCGAGCTCCACAGGGCTTCGGCGCGTTCGTACGCCAGCCGGTGCTCCGGCGATTGTAGCAACCAATCCGCGAAATCCCGGCGCGCGCGGGCGTCGGCCGGCTCGCCGCTCAGGCGGGTCAGCCAGGCCAAGGCCTCGCGGTCGGCGGCGGACAGTTCGAGTGGAAATGAAGGTTCGGTTGCAGTGGACATCGACGATAGTACGGCAGTGGCGACGAATAGTATCAGCTTAGCGGGTCGGCAGGCATGGCGCGGCTTAATCGGTAACGTGCAGTTGCGCAACCAGCAAATGCGCCAATGCAACCTGGACGTTTTTCTCGACCGCGCTGCGGGAAATCCCGAAATGCTTGGCGATGCGTTCATAGGGCCAATGGTGAAACTTATGCAGGACCAGGATTTGCCGGCGCCGCTCCGACAGGCCGGCCAAGGCCCGCATCAATAACGCGACTTGTTGCTGGTCTTCGACTTGCCGGTCCGGGGTTGGCGTGCTGGCCGGCAGTTGCGCCAGCACGTCCTCGCCATCATCGTCGCCTTCACTTTTGCCGCCGGCTTGGCGCACCTGCTGCTTGCGCAGATGGTCCAAGGCCAGATTGCGGCCGATCTGATACAAAAACGGCCGAGGGAAATGGATCTCCTGGGATTGCGCGGTCTGGAGCAACTTCAAATACGCTTCCTGCGCCAAATCCTCGGCGGTCTGCGGGCAGCCGACGATCGTGAATATTGAATGGATCAAGGATTGCCGATGATCGCGAAACAAATCGCCGACATCGACCGCTATGCTGCTCATGACCTGAACTTGAAATTTACCGCAAACCGGATTGGTCTAGCGATTAAGCAATTCGCGGGCCGCCGATAACCACCGCGAATCGTTGGTCAGCGCGGCGGCCCGACGAATCAAAACCGTGGCATATGCCGCACTACCGCGGGATATGCCGCATAAAGTGTCCGGCGCTCCGGATTCAGCGCAGAGCGTCGCGTCGGCGGTGTTAAAATAAGCGCTTTGCCACAGTCGCACTTGTCAGCCGCATGATTGCTCGCATCGCTTTAGTTCACGAGGCCAACGTTGGCCAATAACAGTCATTTGTTCGTCAAAGCGCCGCTGTGGTTGGCGCGAAAAGCCGCCGATCAACACCGTCTTCCTATCGATTTGCAATCCTGGCTCGACGAAACCGGCTCGTTGACCAAGCGCCTACGCGCGATGTACGGCCGGGATTTTGGCGTTTCGGTGTTGTTCAACCACTGGCGGCCGGCTTTCATCGACGAATGCCGTTTGCTCGACCTGCCGACCGCGCGTTACCAATTGGTCCGAGAAGTGATGCTGCATGCCGCCGGCCGGCCGCTGGTTCTGGCCCGCACGATTTTGCCGGAACGCACGATAGAAATTGCCCATCGCAATTTATCGCATTTGGGCAACCGGCCACTGGGGGAAGTGATTTTTGCCTATCCGGATCTGGAGCGGCGGCAACGCCAATTCAGCCGCGCTCCGGCGTCAAACTGGGCGCCGGCCTTGGCCGAAGGCTTGGAATTGCGCGAGCCGGTCTGGGGCCGCCGCACCGTCTATGCAATCCATCAACAACCGTTGGTGGTGGCGGAGTTCTTTTTGCCGGGCTTATTTTGGAAGGGCTGAGCAAGATGGGGGATGAAGACGGGCGATACTATTGATTTTTCCGGAACGATGCGATTTCGGTTGATTTTTTCCGCCGTAACTCGTTCCCTTCGGCTCCGCTCAGGGAACGCCCTGAGCGGAGTCAAACATCGCCCACTCCGTTCCCTGAGCGGAGTCGAAGGGAACGCGTCAATTGATTCAACGTTCACCGGCTGAATCACTCATTTCGGCAATCGGGGTTGTTGCAGGTGGGATGAAGCATCAGCATGAAATGGCATCGCACCCACCGGGACGCCGTTCGCCGCAGCCGCTTCTAAAATTCGAGACGACCGGCGACGGGCTTAAACCCGGTAATATTCGCGGTACCACGTAACGAAACGCTCTATGCCCTCTTGAATCGTGGTGCCGGGTTTATAACCCACATCCTCGACCAAGGCTTCGACATCGGCATAGGTATCCGGTACGTCGCCCGGTTGCAACGGCAACAGATTTTTCTCGGCGGTTTTGCCGAGGAAGCGTTCCAGGGTTTCGATGTAGGCCATCAATTCCACCGGGTTTTGGTTACCGATGTTGTAGACCCGCCACGGCGCCCGGCTGGTGCCGGGATCGGGTTTGGCACCGCTCCAATCCGGGTTGGGTTCGGCGGTATGATCCAGCGTTCGAATCACGCCTTCGACGATGTCGTCGATATAGGTGAAGTCGCGGCGGTGCTTGCCGTAGTTGAACACGTCGATTTTTTCGCCAGCCAAAATCGCCTTGGTAAACAAAAACAAGGCCATGTCCGGCCGGCCCCACGGACCGTAAACGGTAAAAAAGCGCAAGCCGGTGGTCGGCAGGTTGTACAGATTGCTGTAGGTGTGCGCCATCAGCTCGTTGGCCTTCTTCGAGGCCGCATACAAACTGAGCGGATGATCGACGTTGTCATGCACCGAGAACGGCATGGCTTCGTTGGCGCCATACACCGAACTGCTGGATGCGTACACCAGGTGTTCGACGCCGTAATGGCGGCAACCTTCCAGGATGTTGATGAAACCGACGATGTTGCTGTCGATATACGCGTAAGGGTTTTCGATCGAGTAGCGCACGCCGGCCTGCGCGGCCAGATTCACCACTTTTTGCGGCCGCTGCTGCTTGAACAATGCTTCCATGCCGGCCCGGTCGGCAATATCCAAGCGCACATCGGTAAAACCGGGGAAAGCCTGCAACCGCGCCAATCGGTTAATCTTCAGATTGACGTCGTAATAGTCGTTCAGATTGTCAACGCCGATGACTTCGTCGCCTCGTTCCAACAATCGCAACGCCAAATGGTTACCGATAAACCCGGCGGTGCCGGTCACCATGATTTTCATCGCTTACAGTCTCGCGTCGGTCTGATCGGCCGGGAACAGGTATTTCAAGTCGTAAACCACCGCGTCCGGTTTGCCCAAGGCTCGGATGTCGGCGATCGCCATGTTTCTGAATTCGTCGTGAGCCACCGCCAGGATGATGGCTTCGTATTTGCCGGCTTCCGGCTTGGCTATCGGCCGGATACCGTATTCGTGGACCGCTTCGTCGGGATTCACCCACGGATCGTAGACATCGACATTGACGCCGTAGGTATCCAGCTCGGCGACGATGTCGACGACACGGGTGTTGCGAATGTCCGGGCAGTTTTCCTTGAAGGTCAAACCGAGGATCAACACATTGGCTTGCTGCACGTGGAAACGTTTTTTCAGCATCAGTTTAACCAGTTGCGACACCACGTAAACGCCCATGCCGTCGTTAATGCGGCGGCCGGACAGAATCACTTCCGGGTTATAGCCTATCGCCTGCGCCTTGTGAGTCAAATAATAAGGATCGACGCCGATACAATGCCCGCCGACCAAACCGGGCCGGAATGGCAGAAAATTCCATTTGGTGCCTGCGGCGATCAAGACTTCCTCGGTGTCGATGCCCAAGCGGTTGAAAATCAGCGCCAATTCGTTGATCAATGCGATATTGACGTCGCGTTGGGTGTTCTCGATGACTTTCGCCGCCTCGGCCACTTTGATGCAGCTGGCCTTATGCGTACCGGCGGTAATGATGCTTTTATAGAGCTGATCGACTTTTTCGGCGATTTCCGGCGTCGAACCGGAAGTGACTTTCAGGATATTGGTCACCCGATGCTGCTTGTCGCCGGGATTGATCCGTTCCGGGCTGTAACCGACAAAAAAGTCCTTATTGAACGTCAAACCGGAACCGCGCTCCAAAATCGGTACGCAAACTTCCTCGGTCGCGCCGGGATAAACGGTGGATTCGTAGATGACGATGTCGCCGGACTTGATCACCTTGCCCAAGGTTTCGCTGGCTTTTTGCAGCGGCGTGAAATCGGGTTGCTTATGCTCGTTGATCGGCGTCGGTACCGTGACAATGTAAAAATTGCAGTCGGCAATGTCCGGCAAATCGGCGGTGTAACTTAGCAATTCTGCCTGCGCCAGTTCCTCTTCGCTGACTTCCAGCGTGTGGTCGTGGCCGGATCTGAGTTCCGCGACCCGGTTGCGGTTGATATCGAAACCGACGGTCGGGTATTTACGGCCAAACTCCACGGCCAGCGGCAATCCCACGTAACCCAAACCTATCATGCCGATCTTGACGTTTTCTAGCATATACACTGACTCCCGTTCCGCCGCCGAATCGCGGCCGATAGCACCAAAATTATTTTTTGACGATAGCGCCCCAAGCGGTCAACCAGGCTTGCGCCAGATAGCTTTCGGCCGATTTGGGCAAACTGCCGTTCAGCACCAAGGCCAACACTTGGTTGATGATGCCGAAGAAATAAGTGTAGGCCAATAAAGGATCGATGGCGCGGATTTCGCCGTCGCGCACGCCGTTTTGAAAGATGCGTTTGATCTTGTTGAACGCGGCGGTATCCAACAGCGGCTTGGGCTCGGCCAAAAACTCTTCGCTCTTGACGAACAGCAGGAATTGGACGATCTCCGGCGCGTCGTCGGTCAGTTTGAACAACAGATCGACGACCTCGCGCAATTGCTCGGCGGCCTTGCGATTGCGTCGGCGGATGTCGTCCACCGAAATGCTCAAGCTATCGAAGATTTGCTCATGCAATGCTTGAGCGATGGCTTGCTTGGTTTTGAAATGCTGATTGATGCCGGTATTTGTTTTCAAGCCGAGCGCGTCCTTCAGGTCGGTCAGCGAGGTATTGAAATACCCGTTCTTGGCAAACAATTTCAACGCCGCTTGTAATACCTCTTCTTGCGTAACGTTGTGCTTTTGGGGATTTTGTTCTAGTTCTTCTTGTTCTTGTTCCATGCTCTATTTATATACAGCTTTACCTGCCGTTTATCCTCTGGTGTACGCCGTCGAGCGACCGCGTTTATCATTATTCTTTAATGGTTGAGAAAGCCGCGACCAGATAATTAACCATCGACCACAACGTCAACACGGCTGACAAGTATAGCAACCAATAACCCATGCTATTGATCGGCAATCCGAACAAATCGTCGCGATACAACAGCAAACTGATCGCGGCCATTTGCGCGGTGGTTTTCCATTTTCCAAGTTGCGACACCTTGACCTTGGCGCGCTGGCCGATTTCGGCCATCCATTCCCTGAGCGAGGCGATCGCAATCTCGCGGCCGATGATGACCGCCGCCGGTATCGCTAAATACGGATTGGCTTCCGCCTGTACCAACAACACCAACACGAACGCGACCATCAGCTTATCGGCGACTGGATCCAAAAAGGCGCCGAACGCGGTCTGCATGTCCATTTTTCTAGCCAGATAGCCATCCAACCAATCGGTCAGGCCGGCAACCAGAAAGATCGAAGTACAGGCCAGTTTGGAATAATCCCAAGGCAAGTAAAACACGATGGCCAACAGCGGAATCAGCGCGATCCGCAACAAGGTCAGATAAGTCGGTATCGTGAATCTAATGGTCATCTTGTTGATGAAATGTATCGTAAATCCGCTGTGCTAAGTGCCGACTAATGCCTTCTATGCTGGCCAACGCCTCGACGCCGGCCTTGGCCACGCCCTGCAGGCCGCCGAATTGCTTCAACAAACTCTGGCGGCGCTTAGGCCCCAGACCGGCGATATCCTCGAGCGTCGAACGGTTTCTGGCCTTGCTCCGGCGCAACCGGTGGCCGGTGATGGCAAACCGATGCGCCTCGTCGCGAATCTGTTGTATCAACAACAATGCCGCCGCGCCCGGCGTCACATCCAGCGGCTGATCGCGACCCGCCAGAATGATTTTTTCCATGCCGGCTTTCCGATCCGGACCTTTGGCGACACCAACTATCATAACATTGTTTATCTGCAATTCGGCCAGAGCCTTTTCCGCCTCGGCAACCTGACCCTTGCCGCCGTCGATGAATAAAATGTCCGGCGCCGGATGTTCGCCCTGCTTTTGGCGCTTAAAACGGCGGAACACCGCTTGATGAATGGCCGCGTAATCGTCGCCGCCGGTCACGCCCTCGATATTGAAGCGGCGGTAATCGGATTTGACCGGCCCGTTGCGATCGAACACCACGCAAGACGCCACGGTTTGCTCGCCCAGGGTATGGCTGATATCGAAGCATTCCAGCCTGGACGGCGTTTCCGGACAATGGAGTTCCTGCTGCAAACTCAGAAACCGGCCGAACAGACCTTGTTGATCGGCCAATTTCACGTTCAACGCCGACTCGGCATTGGTCATCGCCATTTGCAGCCACTTGGCGCGCTCGCCGCGCACGCTCGCCGAAATCGCCACCGCCCGCTTGGCCTGCTCGCTGAGCACCTCGGACAACAACTCGGTTTCCGGCGGCCGATGGCTGACGATTAACTCGGCCGGCACGGTCTTGTCCAGGTAAAACTGAGCGATAAAAGCCTGCAAAATCTCGGCAGGCCCATCGTCGTCGCCAATTTTTGGGAAAAACTGGCGATTGCCGAGATTCTGGCCGGCACGGATGAAGAACACCTGCACGCAGGCCGCGCCGGCCTTGGCCGCGCAAGCAACAATGTCCACGTCGCCCTTCTCGCCCTCGACGCATTGTTTTTCCAATACCGCGCGTAAGCGACCGATTTGGTCTCGATAAAACGCCGCCGCTTCGAATTCCAGCTCGGCCGATGCCGCTTCCATCTTGGCCACCAAATTATCGATCAACAAACCGCCCTTGCCTTCCAAGAACAATATCGTGTTTTCGACATCGGCGGCGTAGGCCTCCTTGCCGACCAAACCCACGCACGGCGCGGTGCAACGGTCGATCTGGTATTGCAGGCACGGCCGCGACCGGGCGTTGTAATACGCGTCCTCGCACTGGCGGACCGGAAAAATCTTTTGCAGCAATTTCAAGGTTTCCTTGACCGCGCTGGCGCTGGGGTATGGACCGAAATAACGGCCGCGCCGTTTCTTGGCGCCGCGATGAAAAGTCAGTTGCGGGAAGTCGTGATAACTAGCGATAAACACGTAGGGATAGGACTTATCGTCGCGCAAGCTGATGTTGTAGCGCGGCTTGTGGCGCTTGATCAGCTGGCTTTCCAGCAATAAGGCCTCGCCCTCGGTATGAGTCACGGTGACTTCGATCGCGGCAATCTTGGCGACCATCGCCTGCTGCTTGGGCGACACCGCGTTGCCCCGAAAATAGCTGGACACGCGGTTTTTCAGGTTTTTGGCCTTGCCGATGTAAATGATCTCGGCATTGGCGTCGAGCATGCGATAAATGCCCGGCCGTTGCGTCAAGGTCTTTAAGAAGGCCTTGACGTCGAAACCGGACCCGTCGGCATTTTCCGTCACGGTGCTTCGGCCAACAAGCGCTTGATGGTTTGAAACACCTCGGCGAACATCGCCACGCTCAAGCGCTTGGTTTGCACGTTGTAGCGACTGCAATGGTAAGAGCTGAGCAAGGTGTTGCCGTCGGGCAATTCAAAACACACGTGATGCGCGAACTTGACGGTATTGGCTTTCAAGCCGTAAGCGCGCAACACCGACTGATGAGCGATATTACCCAGCGCCAGGATGACCGAATGCGCCGGCAGGGTTTTCACTTCCGCCGCCAAATAGGGGTTGCATTGCTTGATTTCGTCGCCGGTCGGCTTGTTTTGCGGCGGCAAACACTTAACCGCGTTGGTGATCCGGCAGTTTGTCAATACCAAGCCGTCCGTCAAGTTAGTCGATTCCGTTTGATTGCTGAAACCGAAATCGTGCAAGGCCCGGTAGAGCAGCAAGCCGGCATAATCGCCGGTAAACGGCCTGCCGCTGGCATTGGCGCCGTGCATGCCCGGCGCCAGCCCCACCACCAGTAAACGCGCGTTGGGATCGCCGAACGGCGCAACCGGCAGCGCGTGGTAATCGGGGTGTTGACGTTTAACGTCGTCCAGAAAAGCCGCCAAACGCGGGCAGAGGCGGCAATCCTGATTAAAGTAAGCGGAAACAGACATAAAGATTTCGGATAAGGAAAACCGCCCGATTTTACCGGAGAGCGGCCGGTTTTGCGCTGACGGCTTCACGGCCGGCCGGCGCGGGATCGGGAAGAATTTGTCAATTGGGCGCCTTTCGCTATGCTGTAACCAGCAACCTCCATCGAGAATTTCCATGAGCGCGAAGACGGACCACCAGAATAAGACCAACCGCAGGATGGCGTTGCGCATCTACGAATCGGTCAACTTGTTTTACCGAAAACTCCCGGCGGGTCGCGATCGAAGCCCACCGAATTTCGACCGAATGCTCGGCAGCGACTCTCCCGGAAATTCAGCGCTCGAGCCGCCGGTTTCGGAAAGCGTCGAAAACGATACCTTGCAGGCCAACATCAGCGCCGGCGGTATTGCCTTCACCGCCGACGAGGCGCTGCTAGCCGGCGATCGGCTGATGCTGAGAATTCTGCTGCTATCCAGCCTGACGACGATCAGCGTGTGCGGCGAAGTGGTGTATTGCAAACCCAGCAACCCTTACGAAGATAACCGTTACCCGTTCACGATCGGCGCCCGCTTCGTCAACCTGAGCGATGCCGACAGCGACTTGCTGCGGCGCCATGTCGAACGCTGCAACCGCCGACGCATCGCGGTCAATCTGATCGGCACGGCGGGCGTGCTGACCGCGCTGACGGCCCCCGATCTGGTTTGGGGCTTGCTGGCCGGCTTGTTTCACTATCTGCTCGAAGTCGTATTGCACTTTGCCCACCTGCTGTTCGAATATCTGGAAATGGGTCTGGATCACGCCATAGAGCACGCTTTCCATACCGGCACCCATGAAACCCAGGTCATCGTCTTTTATATTCTGGTCAGCTTCGCGACACTGGCGCTCTATTGGCTTGGCCGTAAGATCCCGGCTTGGTACCGGCGCGCGTTGCATGGCACTTTGCTGTTTGTGTCGCGCAAAAAGTCCAGCAGCCTGTATTTTTGGGGACAGCAAAGCACCCTGGATAAGTGCAAAATCATCGGCATCGCCGCCGCCGCGATCATCGCGTATTGGTACTTGGCGATTTGACTTTCACCCAACGGGCGCCGCCGGCTGCCGCGATCGAAGCGTCCGCACTGTTCACTCAGCAACAGTCCGGCGCCAGAGACTGCTGAAATTCCAACAAGCCCGGTGCATCCGGGTGCGGCACGTTACAAACCGCGACGCAATCCGCGCACCGGCCAGCAATATCAATCAAGCGCTTAGCCGTCGTGCCCAACGCCAGCGCATTCAGCTGACTTGGAATTTCAGCCGCAATAAACCGGCACGCGGTTTGCTGATTCAACGGCGGCGGGAACGACACGCCGAAAACCGGGTCATTGAAGTCGGCTCCGCGTCGGACAGTTTGCAGCACCAGCGCCTGTCAACCCATTCAAGCCCATCCCGGCCTCCAATCGTCGATGCGGGCCTTGGCCAAAGCGAAAGCAAACCGGCGCGGGCCAACCCGCTTCGCGGCCGGCTAAAACACGTTAAACTGACCTTGAACCCAGCCCGACCAATCAACCAACCCGTGCCCGATTCCGCCAATTCTTTCGATTTTTACCGAATCTTCACCGTCATGTTTCGCAACCCAAGCCTCGCGCGTTCAGTTTTACTGTTAACGCTGCCGTTAACCGCCTGCACGGTCGGCCCCGATTACGTCCGCCCGCAAGCCAACATCGCCAACGAGTTCAAGGAAGCCAAAGGCTGGAAACCCGCTCAACCGCGCGACACCGCGTTGCCGGGCAAATGGTGGGAAATATTCAACGATCCGGTATTGAACGGCCTGGAAGAACAAGTGCTCGGCGCCAACCAATCCATCGTTCAGGCCGAAGCGCAATACCGGCAGGCCCAGCACTTAGTGCAATCGGCGCAATCCTCGCTACTGCCGGTCGCCACCCTGACCGGCACCTTCAACCGATTCAAAGCCGCTACCGGCCAAAGCGTGGCGGTGTCCGGCGTGCGCAACCTGTTCGGCCAAGCGGTTGGCGTGGCCTGGGAGCCGGATTTATGGGGCACGGTGCGGCGCCAGATTGAAGCCAATACCGGCAACGCCCAGGCCAGCGCGGCCACTTTGCATGCGCTGATTTTGTCCAGCCAAGCCAGTTTGGCCGACAATTACTTTCAATTGCGGACGCTGGATGCCCAAAAAGCCCTGCTCGACGAAACCGTCGCCGCCTACAGCAAAACCCTGGAAATCACCAAAAACCGCTACGCGGTCGGCGTCGTCGCCAAGGCCGACGTGGTCCAGGCCGAAACCCAATTGGAAACCGCCCGCGCCCAGTCTATTGATTTGGGCGTGCAACGCGCCAAGCTGGAACATGCGATCGCGGTATTGATCGGCAAAACCCCGGCGGAACTGGCGCTGGCGCCCGCGCCGCTAAATCTGCAACCGCCGGGCATTCCCGCCAGCCTGCCTTCGGAACTGCTGGAGCGCCGGCCGGACATCGCCGCCGCCGAACGCAAAATCGCCGCCGCCAACGCCCAGATCGGCGTCGCCAAGGCGGCCTATTACCCGACCTTAAACCTGGCCGTCACCAACGGCTTTCAATCGCCGACCGCCGACAACCTGTTCACGATGGCTCGCCGCTATTGGGCGCTGGGTCCGGCCGGTCTGGCCCTGACCTTGTTCGACGGCGGCGCCAAAAACGCTCAATACAAACAGGCGGTCGATGCCTACGACGCCAGTGTCGCCGGTTATCGGCAAACCGTGCTGACCGGGTTTCAAGAAGTCGAGGACAATTTAGCCGCGTTAAGGATTTTGGACGAAGAAACCCAAGTTCAGGACAAGGCGGTCGCCGCCGCCAAACACGCGCTGGCCCTGACCAACAATCAATATCAGGCCGGCACGGTCAGCTATTTAAACGTGATGACCGCCCAAACCGCCGCCCTATCCAACCAACAAACCGCGGTACAACTGCTGGGCCAGCGCTTGTCCGCTTCGGTGCAGTTGGTTAAAGCCGTCGGCGGCGGCTGGAACGAAACCCTGCTGCCCGGAGAGGACGAAGCCGCCGGCGAACGCAAATGGACCGATTATTTAATTTTGCCGCTAGTCGAATAAATCTCCATCGGCTCTCGCATGACTTAATGGCGTGTCGCGAAGCCTTGCAGGTTTTCTGCGCAAACCCGCCCCGCGCTACGCCTATTGGGGACTAAAATTCATCACTTCGCTTTCGCTCGGTTTCCATAAATTTCAGCGTCGGAGGGATGTAAACCATTCGTCCGATTACACTTCGTAAATCGGACCTTGCCTTTGAGTTTTTACCTGCCTGCTACCAAAAAAAGCCAACATGCGGCGCAATACGGCTCCGCCTATTGACGCCCTACATTGCGCCGTACGTGGTTGGCATGTTCATCCAAGCGTTGTCTGAGGCGTGCGCTGGACGGCACTTGCTGAATAGCCAGCGCGGTTTTGAAATAGTCGTCGTCGCGATGGTTTTCAATGGCTTCGAAATCGCTTTTGCCCAGGCAAAGTGTGCCCATATAGCTTTTGATCACATCGGCGTGAGAAATGCCGTGTCGCAGCGGAATGCCTTTTTCCAATAATTGAGTGAGTTGACCATACCGATTCAAACACAAACCAACCAACGCTAATCCAGAATGGCTGGTATAAAATTCGGTTTCAGATTGCTCCAGGATAAACCGCTTCATGAATCACTCGCTGGGTGAATGGAAGAATAGCGGTATTATCCAAGAATAATCTTTTTAAATCACTTTGTTGGATGTGTTGATGGATTTTTAAGTCACGGATTCAGGAGTTACTAAAAATCAATCGTAAATTTCTCGATTGCTTCTTCAATTGATGGATATAACCCAGATCGATCGCCAGGGGCTTCTTCGATAAAAAGTTCCAATATTTGCTTTGCAGAATTATACAATTTAACATCAGTTATTGGTTCGTTAAAATAATCAGCACTTTGAACGCAAAACATTTTGTTATCTAATTTTTCAAAACACCTATATATTACCAGCCCGCCGTTGTTGCTGAGTTTCCATACATTAAATTGCCTATACATGATGCCACCTATTTCTATTCTTAAAAAATATAGTTATTAGCACAAAAAACGCCTATATAATTAACACCAAGACAGCTAACTTTAATTTTGCAGCATGATTTAGCACAGACGCAACAGTACCTATAATTATTAACTTTAAAGCACCAATGAACCGAATATGGAGAATTTGATCGAAATATTCGTTAAAAACTATTTTGGTTCCCATCTGCCGGACTCAATTCTTTTGAGGGTGTTGCTTCTTGAGTTTTTAAATTGGGTTACAAGATTTCCATCAGAATCTTTAACGACAACACGATCGCCTTTCACGTAGACTGTATTTCCTGTTTCATTGTCAGTGAACTCCCGCCCTTCTTCTACCACTCTATTTGGATCTCCGACTTGCCTGTTGGCGTCTCCTTCACGGGCATCTTGTTGGCGATCTTTTGCATGGTCAGTTTTGTTATTAGACGAATCGTTTGTTGACTCACTTGATGAGCTTTGTACCGCTTGAATATCAAACGTATCATCGCTTCCCAGCGACGACGGATATAGCATCCC
>NZ_JBYMAP010000068.1:0-19051 GCF_057766305.1 Methylomonas sp. BG-2
GGATTACCCAGGGAAGAGAAATTGAAAACTATCTTCCAATAGCTCATATTCAAGACGCAGTTAGCAAACTAAATCCTGAATCGAAATTCGACAATGGGCTTAGTCAATATGACAACTTGTTAAAGATAACAACAAAAGGCGGTAACCAAAAGCAAGCTTCAAAGGTGGAGGTTGCCAGATATATCGTTTCCAATTTTGAGCCTGACTTTAATGTTCTAGATTTACGAGATCAATTAAAAAAGTTAACTCGATTTATAAAAAACTCAAATCCCTCCGTAAATTAAAAATTTTATAGCTCTCAGGCTCTGTCTGGGAACCATTTGGTGTGGCGCCCGGCGCCTCGAACCGCTGAGCAGTTCAAACTGTATTCCAATGCTGGAGAGAGAACGATACAGAACAAGACAGCTTTCAATCCGGGGACGGTTTTTCTCCCCTGATGCCGCGCCGAGCACCGGAGGGTTTGAGCGGAATTGCCCGAAGGGGCGCGGCAGGGACGCCGCGCGTTTTTCGTAGGGGCTGGATGCCCCTTCGAAAAACCCCGCTCAAACCCTTCGGAGCGCAGGATTCAAGCGGCATGGGGTGTCGTTTCTTTTGGATACTTTTCTTTGGACAAGCAAAGAAAAGTATCGCGGCTGTCGGTCCGCGAACCGACATTAAAATAACCGTCGCGGAAGCGACACAACAAAACCAAAAGTTATCAAATACTCCATAAGCCGACGTGTTGGGTTACGGCTCCGCCTAACCCAACCTACACAAAAAACCAAAATGCTAAAACTCACCGAAACCACCCAAACCACAGAATCCCCCGACGACACCCTGACCCTACCTTTTGAGGCCCGCCAAAAATCCCGGCAACCGGCCACCACCCAAGGCGGTGTCCAAGTTGGCGTGTTTTTACCGAGAGGGCAAACCTTGAAACACGGCGCGGTGCTGACCAACACCCAAGGTTTCAAAGTAAAGGTCGAAGCGGCACCGGAAGCTCTGTCCACCGTCAAATGCGCCGATCCTTTACTGTTCGCCCGCGCCTGTTACCACTTGGGCAACCGCCACGTGGCGCTGCAAATCTTGCCCGGCGAGTTGCGATTTTTGACCGACCACGTGCTGGATCAAATGTTGATCGGTTTGGGTCTGACTGTCGAACATCAAACGCTGCCGTTCGAACCGGAAGCCGGCGCCTACCATAGCCATGGTCACTAATCTGTCGTTGCTGCGGCTGCTGCAACTGGTCAGCCCCAGTTTGCCGATCGGCATGTACAGCTATTCGCAGGGGCTGGAAACGTCGGTGCAGGACGGTTGGGTGACGAGCGCCGAGCAAACCGGCGACTGGCTGCGCGGCCTGTTGCGCAACGGCTTGGGCAAGGTCGATGCGCCGCTGTTGGCGCGGCTATACGATGCTTGGCACACTGGCGATCTGCACGCCGTCGAGCATTGGAGCCAAATCCTGACAGCCTGCCGGGAAACCGCCGAACTGCGCGCCGAGGACAAGCAGACCGGGCAGGCCTTGGCGCGCTTACTGGTCAATCTGGCGATGCCGGAAGCGCAATCTTGGCAAAAGCGGCCGGACGCCACGTTGGCGAATTTGTTTGCGTTGGCGGCGGTGCGCTGGCAAATCGACAAGGCCGACGCGGTTAGCGGTTACCTGTGGGGCTGGCTGGAAAACCAAGTGCTGGGCGCGATCAAGCTGGTACCGCTGGGCCAGGTGGCCGGGCAGCAGTTGTTGCAAAACTTGGCTGGCGACTTGCCGGCTTTGGTCGAGCAGGCTTTTCGGCTGGCGGACGAGGAGATCGGCGGCAGTTGCTTTGGTTTAGCCTTGGCCAGCAGTCGGCATGAGATGCAGTATTCGCGGTTATTTCGGTCTTGAGATTCCGCGTGGGCACTTAACGTGCCCACCTTGAACTTTCATGCCGTTAAGTTAAGCCGTTCGTGGTGAGCCTGTCGAGCCATGCTCGGCTCTTGTACCCTTTATAACCATTCACCCTTCGACGAGGGGCGAACGGTTAAGCCTTAATTCAATCGCCTACGCCATACCACGGCGCTTCCGATTGAAAAAGGTAGCCCCGATACAGCACAGCGAAATCGAGGCTTGGCATTTTTAAATCCCGGAGCGTATCCGGCCTACTGGAGAACACATGACTGACAAACAAGTATTACGAATCGGCGTCGGCGGCCCGGTGGGCTCCGGCAAAACCGCGTTGGTGGATGCCTTGTGTAAGGCAATGCGCGACGATTACCAAATCGGCGTGGTCACCAATGACATTTACACCCGCGAAGACCAGCAGTTCCTGATTCGCAGCCAGGCCTTGCCGGAAGAACGCATCCTGGGCGTGGAAACCGGCGGCTGTCCGCATACCGCGATCCGCGAGGATGCGTCGATGAATCTGGCGGCGGTCGATGAGTTGTGCGAGCGCTTTCCGGAACTGGATTTCGTGTTGGTGGAAAGCGGCGGCGATAATCTCAGCGCCACCTTCAGCCCGGAACTGGCCGATCTGACCCTCTACGTGATCGACGTGTCGGCCGGCGACAAGATTCCGCGCAAGGGCGGGCCCGGCATCACCAAATCGGATTTGCTGGTGATTAACAAAATCGACTTGGCGCCCCACGTCGGTGCGTCGTTGGAGGTGATGGACAGGGACGCGAAAAAGATGCGCGGCGAGCGGCCGTTCGTGTTCAGCAACATCAAAACCGGCGTTGGCCTGGACGCCATCGCTCAATTCATCGTCACCCAAGGCATGTTGGCGGCGCCGGCCTAAACCACCGCATATCGTTCAGCGGGCCGGGCGCCATCCGGCTCGTGGTTGACAACTGCCCCCCGGTTCCGCGATCACTCCCTCAGCCCCGAAGCCGCGCGTAAATTTGGCGCGGAACGGGGGCTGACGCACCATGGCGGGCGCTTTTTACGCACCTCACCTTGACTCGGCTCGGCCGCATGGCATGCTAAAAGTCAGCAGAAGTGCCGCGTCGATGGCAAGATAAAGCTTGCACGGCTCGGCGGTTTTCAGCCATCATCCGCCCCCTTTGCCCGCTCAAACGCATAGCACTTGCCTACCGCCACTAGCCCGCCCGTTTCCATCTTGACTCACAACAAAATCTCCCGCCCGGCCCATCCCCGCACCCGCCGCTATCGCTCATACGGCTATGCCAGATCGGCATTGATTATCGGCGGCATCGCGCTGATAGTCTGGCTGACGTTTTTGTTGCCGCTGTCGTTCGCGGTGCAAGCCAGCGAAGGCCCCGCCCACAATTCGCTGTTGGTGTTGCGCTTGTTGCAGTACGGTTTCCTGGCCGCCAACGCTTGCGGCATGTTACTGGCCACGACCTCGCTGTTTAAATCGCCCGCCAAGTTGGAGCTGACCATTTTCGGCTTGGCGTTCAATCTGGTCGATTTCGTGCTGGGACTGTCGCTGAATACCTAATTTGCGCTTCAACCCGACCGATTCCAGCCCGCCGCGAAGTCACAACGCCAACGGCAACCGGCCGATCTCCCGCCATCCACCGCCGGCCGGATTGCTTTACAATGTCCGCGACTTCATCATTCACGCCCGGCTCGCATGCAACTCAGCGTTCTTGATCCCCTGCTCCCCGGCCAACCGTTTCCGCCGCTGGAACGCGCGCTGACCGAACCCAACGGCCTGCTGGCGATAGGCGGTTGCTTATCGCCGACACGTCTGGTTAACGCTTACCAGCACGGCGCGTTTCCCTGGTTCAACCCCGGCGAGCCGATACTGTGGTGGTCGCCCAATCCGCGGCTGGTGTTGTTTCCGGAACGTTTGAAAGTTTCGCGCAGCTTGGGGAAAACCCTGCGCAAGGGAGGCTTCGAAACCCGCCACGACACGGCTTTCGCCCGGGTGATCGAGGCTTGCGCCGCGCCGCGCGGCGAAGAACGCGGCACCTGGATCACCGACGATATGCGCGCCGCCTACCAGATGCTGCACAAGCTCGGCATCGCCCATTCCTGGGAAGCGTGGCGGGACGGCGAACTGGTCGGCGGCCTTTACGGTCTGGCGATCGGCCGGGTGTTCTTCGGCGAATCGATGTTCCATCGGGCCACCGATGCGTCGAAAGTGGCGTTCGTGGATTTGGTGCGCCACTTGGCTAGCTGGGGCTACGGCTTGATCGACTGTCAGGTCAGTAGCGATCATTTGCTCAGTTTAGGCGCCGAGGACATCCCACGCCGCGAATTCGCGGCGGCACTGGCCGTGTTGTGCAAACAGGCACCGCATCCGCAAGCGTGGCAAATTTAAAATCGATTTCGCTGTGGCTGAGCGGCGAACAGGACTGCGCTTACCTGAACCAGCGGCGCGCGCGCTCGGCCTTCGTTCATCCCGATACCGAACTGGATCCCGCCGTTTATTCGCGCCTGATCGAACTGGGCTTTCGCCGTAGCGGCGACCACGTCTACCGGCCGCATTGCAACCACTGCCAAGCCTGCATACCGACCCGCATTCCGGTGCGCGATTTCCAACCGAACCGCAAACAGCGCCGCTGTCTGGCGCGAAACGCCGCCACTCGGACGGTCATCTGCAGCGCCGAATTCGATCCGCGCCATTTCCGGCTTTACCAAACCTACTTGCGGGCTCGCCACGACAAACCGGATGAGCCGCCACCGAGCGAGGAAGATTATTTGCGCTTTCTCACCAGCCGTTGGTGCGACACGCATTTCGTCGAATTTTTGATCGAAGGGCGCTTGGCGGCCGTCGCGGTGGTCGATGTCGTCGACCACGGCCTGTCGGCGGTGTATACCTTTTTCGACCCGGCCTTGGCGGCGTATAGCCCCGGCGTGTACGCGGTGCTTTGGCAAATCGAGCACGCCAAGCAATTGGAACTGCCCTACGTTTATCTGGGTTTCTGGATCGCCGAATGCCGTAAAATGCGCTACAAAATCGAGTATCAACCCTTGTCCGGCCTGATCGCCGGCCAGTGGCAAACCCTTTTACCCCCTTCAATCCACGAGGAATAAGCAGTGCCTAAAGCCAACGAACTCAAGCAGGGAACCGCTATCGAAATCAACGGCGAACCCTATGTCGTCAAAAGCATCGACGTGCGCAATCCAACCTCGCGCGGCGCGACGACCTTGTATAAAGTCCGCTTCACCCACATGAAAACCCGCCAAAAGCTGGACGAAACCTTCAAGAGCGACGACATGCTGAAGGCCGCCGATTGCTCGCGTTGCAACGTGCAGTATTCCTACCAGGACGGCGACACGTATTACTTCATGAACAGCGAGACTTACGAGCAATACGCGCTGGCGGCGGAGGATTTGGAAGGCCAGACCCTGTATTTGAGCGACGGCCTGGAAGGCATCATCATGTTGCTGATGGACGACGCGCCGCTGGGCATTCAATTGCCGACGACGGTGACTTTGCAGATCGTCGAAACCCCGCCGTCGATGAAGGGCTCCAGCGCCACCAAACGCACCAAAACCGCGAAGTTGACCACCGGCCTGGAAGTGCAGATCCCGGAATACATCGAAACCGGCGAGATCATCAAGGTGAACACCGAAACCGGCGAATTTTCGTCCAGGGCTTAGCCGGACGACCGGCGAAATCAGTCGTCCCGGCCCAATTTCGGCATTTTACCGGCCAAGCCCATTGCATGCTTGGCCAAGGCCGATTTCGCGAACGGCAGGTGATCCAAAACCGCCAGCCCGACGTTGCGCAGCGCGGCCGTCGGCAAATGGCTATTCGAGAACAGGCGCACCACGGTATCGGTAAAACCGATGGTGCGATCGTGATCCTGACGGCGTTGCCGGCTGTAGTCGCGCAACAGACTCGCCGCGCCGAGATCGCCGCCGCGATCGTGCTGGTCCATCAACATCTCCGCCAACAATGCAACATCGCGAATACCCAGATTGAAACCCTGCCCGGCCACCGGGTGCAATTGGTGGACCGCGTTGCCGATGATGACGGTTCTATCGGCCACCATGCTGTCGGCGCGGATCAGACTCAGCGGGAAGGCGCGGCGCGGCGCGATCAATTTCAATTCGCCCAAACGGTAGCCGAAACAGTCTTGCAGTTCGGCGAGGAACTCGCGATCGTTGACGGCCAGCAAGGCCTCGGCCTGCTCGTGATTGCGGGTCCAGACCACCGCCGATTGCCTGGCGGCGACCGGCAGCAAGGCCAGCGGGCCGAATTCGGTGAAGCGTTCGAAGGCGACCTGGCGGTTGGGCAAGGCCGATTGCACCGTGGTGACCAGCGCGGTCTGCCCGTATTCGCTGATTTGCTGGGGAATTTCCAGTAACTTGCGCACCGTCGAGTTGCCGCCGTCGGCGCCGACCAGCAATTGCGCGCTGAGATTCAACGAACTGCCGTCGGCCTGTTTCAAGCTGACATTGACCGCATCGTGCCCGGCCATCAAGCCGGCCACCCGCGTTTGATAAAAGCATTCGACCTGGGTTTTTTCGACCAGGTCGGCCGCATGCTGTTCGATGTCGCGGGCGACAATCACGTAACCCAGGGCATCAACGCCCTGCTCCGCCGCGGAAAGCCGGGTTTTGCCGAAATGACCGCGGTCGGAGATGTGGATATCCGCGATCGCGGTAGCCTTGCTGGCGACGCCGCGCCACGCGCCCAAGCGATCCAGCAATTCAACGGTGCCCTTGGCCAGCGCCAATGCCCGGTCGCCGGCCGGAGAATGGCGGAGTTGTTCTCGGCTATTGGCTTCGACCAGCGCGATCTTCAAGCCGCTGTTTTTCAGCGCCAAGGCCAGACAATTGCCCGCCAAACCGGCGCCGACGATGATCAGATCGTAATCGCGAGCCATTTAGGCGTTCATCAACGCTTCGATATCGGCGATGCTTTTCGGCACGCCGCCGGTCAGAATCTCGTGGCCGTCCTTGGTCACCAGCACGTCGTCCTCGATCCGGATGCCGATGCCGCGCCATTGTTTGTCAACCGTTTCGCATTGGGCGGGCACGTACAGGCCGGGTTCGACCGTCAACACCATACCGGGCTCCAACAAGCGCCATTCGTCCTTGATTTTGTAATCGCCGACGTCGTGTACGTCCATGCCCAGCCAGTGGCCGATGCGGTGCATGTAAAACTGTTTGTATTTTTCGTCCTTGATCAATTTCTTGACGCGGCCTTTTAACAATCCCAACTCCACCAAACCCTTGGTCAACGTCGTCACCGAGGCGTCGTGCGCCGCGTTCCAAGGATTGCCGGGCTTGATTTCGGCCAGCGCGGCGGCTTGAGCATCCAGTACCAACTGATAGAGCAGGCGTTGCGCTTCGCTGAACTTGCCCGAAACCGGAAAGGTGCGGGTGATGTCGGCGGCATAATGATCGCATTCGACGCCGGCGTCGATCAGCAGCAAATCGCCCTTGTTCAACTTGTCCTTGTTCTCGACGTAATGCAGCACGCAGGCATTTTTACCGCCGGCGACGATGGACGGATAGGCTACCGCCCGCAGTCCGTCCTGAATAAATTCGTGGATCAGTTCAGCTTCGATCTGATACTCGTACAAACCCGGTTTACAGGCCAGCATCGCCCGAACGTGGGCCTTGGCGGATACCTCCGCCGCTCGCCGCATCAACTTCAATTCCTCGGGGCTTTTGAACAAACGCATTTCGTGCAGGATGTGCTCCAGCGCGACCAGTTCGCCGGGCGCGCTGACGCCGGTTCGCGACTGTTTGCGGATGTTGTTGATCCACTCCATCAGCTTGTGGTCAAGATCGCTGTCCTTGCCCATTGGGTAGAACACCTTGCTCTTGTTCTCCAGCATGCCTGGCAGGATGTCGTCCAGATCGTCGATCGGAAAGGAATCGTCGGCCTCGTAATGCTGGGTGGCGCCTTCCAGGCCGGCATGCGCACCTTCCCATAGCGCCTTTTTTTCGTCGAATTCGCGGCAAAACAGTATGTATTCGCCTTTCTCGCGGCCGGGGATGAAGACCGCCATGGATTCGGCTTCGTTGAAACCGGTCAGGTAGTAGAAGTCGCTGTCCTGCCGAAACGGGTAATGCACGTCGCGGTTGCGGGTGCGCTGCGGGGCACTGGCAATAATGGCGATATTGCCCTTGCCGATCTGTTTCATGAGCGCCGACCGGCGTTTCTTGAATTCGCTTTGTTTCATGTCGAAAAGATCAATGCCTTTGTTGATCGCCGTCGCCGGCAAATTGGTCGCGGACCGTAAACACCGAGGCGCGCACGTATTCGCGGATTTCGATCAACGCGCTTTCGTCGTCTTCACCGCCAACATCGCTGTCGATTTTGGTCAGCTCTATCATGTCGCGCATCACTTCGGCGGTATCGCCGGGCCAATCCGCATCGGTTTTGGCATAGCCGACCCCGAATAAAAAGCCCTGGCACCAGCAACGCAAAGCCTCGACTTGTTCGTCCAGCGGTGCGGCTTCCTCCGGCATCAGCAAATCGAACTCAAAGCTCTGATCCTGATTTTCCAGAAGTTGCCGAGTCTGTTCGAACAAGTTCGCCAAAAACTCCCGGTCTTCGTCGATCAACTCCCGGTCTTCGTCGAAGAGTTCGTGCAGCCAATTGGCAAAGTCGGCGCGGGTTTCAACGCACAGCATGCCGGTGGCGATACCGTGCGCTTCCGCGCCGCCCATGTCGGCATCGTGTTGCTCCAAAATGGCGTTTAAGGTTTCATAGGTCATCTGGCTCTTGACCCCTGGATAGGCTGTTTAATCACGAGGCTTATGCTAACATTGTTCGGAAATCCCGACGATTATACCGCCATATCGGTTCAACTCCTCTCCGTGCTATGTCTCAAAGCGAAAAAGACCCGACTACCGAGCTCGAAGCGTTGGAAGCCAAGCTGGATGCGCTGATAGCACAATACAATCAAGTCAAAAACGAAAACAAGTCCTTGAAAATAAAACAGGATGCCTTGGTCAAGGAAAAAGCCAGACTCCTTGAAAAAACCACATTGGCCAAAGCCCGCGTCGAAGCGATGATCGCCCGCTTGAAGGCGATGGAGCACGACTCATGAGTAAAACGATGCAAGCCGTATCGTTAAACATCTTGGGCAAGGAATACAAAATCGCTTGCGCCGCCGAGGAAAAAGACACGCTGATCGATTCCGCCCGCGAACTGGATCGGCAAATGCGCAAAATCCGCGATACCGGCAAAGTCTCCGGCGCCGATCGGATCGCGGTCTTGGCGGCATTGAATCTCGCCCACGATTTGGCATCCGGCAATAAAACCTCTGTCTCCAGCCCGGACATGGCGGGCCGATTGGCGGATTTACGCCGCAAGATAGAAAACGTTTTGGAAACCCCTTAATTCGTTTAGAATAGCGACCCTATCTCCTGCGGCGTTCGAGCAGTACTGGGTGTTTCCTGAACCTGCATTTGCCCCGGAAGCTTTTTACCCGTCATGGTGTGCATGCCTGTTCATTCAGGAAGCCTGATTGACTGGATTTGGTTTCCACTTGAACCTCCGGTTCAAGGACGAAAGTATCAGACGGCGCAGGCGGGAGATTTTCTTTTCAGCCATTCCGTGGCGCCGATTTCCAAGTCTCGGCCGCCAAAGCCTCACCCGCAACGCGCCACCGAGCGAACTCGCGCCCTGGCCCCGAAGCTCCAGTACTTTGATTAAACGTTATACGGCGTGGCAATCCAGTCGCGCAATACCGCTTCGTCGCGCTTGGGCAAGTAGGCAAAATCGCCGGAAATGTCGCGAAATACCGATTCGGCGATATGCGTCGAGACCAAGCGCCCCTTCAGCATATAGAAAAACCAGGCAAAGGGATGGCCGGCCTGGCGGTCGAAGCGGGTCAGCACGTTACTGAGAGCACTGCCTTTCTTACCCGCGAAGTCTTCCAGCTGCGGCAATTGATGTTTATGGGTGTTGACCAATTCGACGTTGACGATTTGCTCGCCAAATCGGCCGGTGTGGGAATAGGGCCGAATGATCCAGTCTTCCGACATTCGAGCGACTTGCCCGGCGCTGCTGCGATTCCAATCGTCCATGAAGCGGCGCACCGAATGCTCGCCGGGATGGCGCTCGTCTATCACTCCCATGAACAATGCCACGTCGGTCTTCCGCCGATACGCGTAGCGCGAATGGCCGAAACCAAAACTCTCGATACAAAACGGTTGAATCGGATCGATAAACTCTTCCAGATCGTCCGGCGGATTGGCTTCGTCGACCAGCATCCGATCCGAAACTTCGTGGGTCTTATCGATTTCGATCAGCGTAAAATCTTCTGCCTTGTCGCCGGTCTGCACGACGAAATACAGGGTTTTACCGGTCTGTTTGGTGGCAATCAGTTTTTGTTCCAGCGCGTACTCGATCAGCGTCTGCAGATTCTGCCCGCACTCGATGTAGGACCGCTCCACCCATTCGGTGATGTCGTTGGCGATCCGGGTGCCGTTCATGTCGACGACACCGCCAAGCTTGTACCACTCGTCGCCTATCATGGCCAAGCGTAGCGGGAAATCGGGAATCAATTGTTGCAGCTTGTTTTGCAACAGTTCGTCGGTTTGACCTGGGATGATCTTTTTACAGCATTCGGCAATGTCTTGTCCGGCAATCGCGAGTCGGGCTTCAGTCATGTTCGGCTTTGGGGCTGTTAATGGAATTCAAGCGTTGTTGTACCAATTCCCTTACATCGGGTTCCGGGTCGTCCGCCAATACCGTTAAACGGGCGGGTTCAACCTTGGCCGCCGCAGTATAGCGCACCACCCAATCCGGGTCTTGCAACATCGTCGCGGCATCGTCGGGCGGCATGCGTTCGACGACGATGCGGCGCACATCGGACGCGGGATCCTCGGCCATCAGTCCCAAGCTGACTTCCGGCAATCGTTCGGCAACCCGCTTACGCACCTGCAAATCCTCATCCTTGATAAAGCGGAACAAGCGACCCGGCGGCAAGCGCTTTGCGACAGTCAAACGAACAATATAATCCGGATCGTTCGCCAGTAATTCGAGATGTTCAAGATCGATGCGGTCGGCAACCGTCATCCGCACTTCCCGGTCCGGATCGTCTATCCAGCTTTGCAACTGTTGCGCCGGCAAGCGGAAGGCGACCGCCCGCCGCACCACTTCGTCCTCGTCGTGTATCAGCGCTTGCAGGGCCTTCTGCGGCGCGTAGCGTACCGCGATCGCCCGCCGCTCCCAGAATTTATCGTTCAAATAGTGCGTCGCATAGGCCGGATTAACCCGAAAAAACCGATCAATCTGGCGGCCGCTATCGACGAACACGCAGGTGTCGCCGGGCATGCAGCGCCCCATCAACAGCGTTTTTCCGCGAAAGGGGCAGATACTGCAATCACCTATCGGCGTGGAATCGGGCGCGTCTGTTTCCGCCATGCCGCACTCAATCCTCGATCACTTCGGCGATCACAATGCCGGTGGCATGTTCGTAATTGCTGGTGAGGCATAAACAATGTTCACGGCCGTCCACCAAATACAAGTTAAATCCGCGTCCCTCGAGCAACGGTTCGTTGTTGGGAATGTCGTCGTCCATGCAATAGGTGAAATGGATGTCGGGGTAGGCTTCGCGGAGCGTGCCGACCACAGTTTCGCTGAGGACGTCGCTGCCAATTTTACCGGCGATTTCCGCCAATTGTTCGGGTTTAATCATGAAGTGGATTCCTGTTCGAGACTGACACGGCGGCCCGCGCGGATGCCCATCGATTTGGCCAACCAAGGCGGCGGCGCATCGGCGAGGACGGTTTGCAATTGATTGAGAAGTTCGGAGACGACGGCCCCTAGTTCGGTCTTGATTGGGTGTGTGCCGAATTTCACGACTTTAGCCGCCGCGGGGCCGCCGATGGACGCGGTGTAGAGTACGCGGCAATCGGCAATTAACTCAGCACGGTAAGAATTCTTGTCGGCATGCCGACGCTGAGCATCAATATCGACACTGCGAATATCGATTAACCGAGCCTCTTCCGCCGACACTTGATAGACCAAAAACTGGCGACAAGAACCGAAATGACCAGCGATCCGGGTCGGATCATCGCTGCCGACCGCCACCAAAATCGAACCGGCGGCGTTGGCCGGCAAGGTTTGCGGCTTGGGTGGATCGGGAAAGGCAACGCTCTGCAAAATCCCCAACGTTAAACGCACGGTTTGAGGATCGGCCGAGATGCCGAAGTTGTTGAGCGCCTGGCGGAAGCGGTCTTCGCCAAGCTCCGCCAGCGTGGCGCCGTCCAGTACCGGGCCCACGCACGCGTGCAAAATCGACACAAATAATTTGGGAGCGGTATCGGGCAAGGCTCGAGACGCCAACCCGATACGCAAAGCCAGTTCCCTCGTCAAGGCGGACTGGCGCATGGCACTATGCCACTAACGGCAATATGCAATTGTCGATCGGGCAAACCTTAACGCATTGCGGTTCGTCGAAGTCACCGTTGCACTCGGTGCAGGTTTTTTTGTTGATTTCGAACACCACCGCCCCTTCCTTAATCGAATCGGTCGGGCATACGGGTTTGCAATCACCACAGGAAATACATTCCTCGGCAACAATGTAGAGAGTCATGCGTTATTCCTCCGCTAATCGCTTGGCTTGCAACGTAGTTGGGATTTTCGGTGGAGGACTCATCGGTTCGAAGTAATATTTTGAGCCATCGCCCAACGTGACTTCGCCGCCCCATTTGTCCTCGCCATCGAATTCTAACGATTCTATGGTTTCTTCCAAGTCTTTTTTGGCAACATAGAACAGCAGTTTACCATCTTCGCGTTTTCTGAGCATGACGCTGGGCATAGATTTCTCCAAACGAAAGCGGGGGCAAACTTGCATTTGCCCCCGCGGGTAAACGATTTGTTAGCGAATCAAATCGTAGTTGTAGTCGGTGGTTCCCATACCGCGGGTTTCCTTATCCAACTGCTCCAGTACCGCGTTAACCAGCGTGGTCAGCACGTACATCGCGCCTTCGTAGCCCAGGGTGGTCATACGGTGCAAGTGGTGGCGATCGAAAATCGGGAAGCCGATGCGGATCAGCGGAACCTCGAACTCTTCGCCTTTGTACATGGTATCCCGTTGGATGAATTTACCGTAGGAGTTACCGATCATGAAGTCCGGTTTGTTGGTAAACATCAGCGAGCGGAAGTGCCACAAGTCGCGACCAATATGCACGGTAGCAGTTTGGCCGTAAGGCGACGCTTTCAAGATTTCTTCGCAAGCTTTTTTCCAACGTTTGTTGGCGTGGTTGACCAACACGTCGGTGACTTCGGCGCCGAATTCCAGCAGCATTTTAGTCATACCCAACGCGAAGTCGGCATCGCCGTACAACGCGAATTTTTTGCCATGCAGCCAAGCATGCGAGTCGGTCATCATATCGACCAAACGGCCGCGTTCGACTTCGAGTGACTTCGAAATGGGTTTGCCGCTCAGTTCGGAGACTTTCATCAGCAACGCGTCGGTCCATTCCAAGCCCATCGGAATGTTCAGTTTCGGCACATCGTGATTCCAAGTGGTTTCAGCGAACTTTTTGGTTTTTTCCAATTGCCAAGGTTGCAGTAACACGGTGGTAATCGCGTTCGGCGCATCCTTGATTTCATCCATCGTGGTGCCGCCGGAATACATCCGGAAAGTACCGTCGGCCGGGGTATCCAATACTTCGGTCGGATCGCTGAGCAGCGTGTAATCGACGCCCATTTCCTTCATCATCCGGTGGATGACGCGGTAGTTGCCCAAATAGGTTTCGAAGCCCGGCACGAAGTTGATTTTGCCGTTTTTGCCAGGCTCCTTGCCTTCCATCGTTTTCAGCGTGAAGTAACGCGCCATGCCTTCGAACATGTTATCCCAGCCGGTAGTGTGGCTACCGACGAAGCTTGGGGTATGAGCAAATGGCACGGGGAAGTCTTGATCCACGTGACCTTCTTTCTTGGCGTTGTTGATAAACGCGTTCAAGTCGTCACCGATTACTTCGGCCATGCAAGTCGTCGAAACGGCAATGATGTCCGGTTGGTACAAGGCTTTAGCATTTTCCAAACCGGCAAACATGTTTTTCTGACCACCGAATACCGCCGCGTCTTCGGTCATCGAGTCGGAAACGCAAGAGACCGGCTCTTTGAAATGGCGGTTAAAGTAGGTACGGAAGTAAGCCACGCAACCTTGCGAACCGTGGACGTAAGGCATGGTTTTTTCGAAACCCAATGCGCACAACACGGCGCCCAGTGGTTGGCAAGCTTTAGCCGGATTGATCGTGATCGCTTCACGGCTGAAGTTCAATTCTTGGTATTCCTTGGTCGTCGTCCATTCGAATACTTCGTCGATGGTATCTTGCGGGTGACGCTCTTCGTATTGCGCACGCTTGTTGGCAAGATTTTCCTTGTATTCGTCGGTTCGAAACAAGGGATAACTAGGGGCTATTTTGTCGACATTTTGGCTCATGATAATCTCCTAAACGCGCCACTAATCTGTGGTCCGGCGTTGATTGGATTTAGTCGGGCTGCTCTTTGTCCAAGCAACCCGATCTTCGAAAAGCAGGGTACGCCCCGTTGCCCGAGAGGCAAAGCCGCGCACCCCACGGCATCATTGCATTCGCTATTAGGCGACTGCTTTTACCGCTTCGCTCTCAGACGCATCGGTTTTCCAAGGCGCCTTGATTTGTTTCCAGCATGGGTTATTCAGCGTCATGTCCATATCGCGGGCGAAGATGGCAAAGCCGTCGTAGCCGTGGTATGGGCCTGAGTAATCCCAAGAGTGCATTTGCCGGAATGGGATACCCATTTTTTGGAAAATGTACTTTTCTTTAATGCCGGAGCCAATTAGGTCGGGTTGAACTTTTTTGACGAACTCTTCGAATTCGTAGCCGGTGACATCGTCATACAACAGCGTGGCATTGCCGATTTCCTTGATGGTACGATCATAGTCGTCGTTGTGACCGAACTCGTAACCGGTACCAACCACTTCCATACCCAGGTCTTCGTAAGCACCGATCACGTGACGAGGACGCAGACCGCCGATGTACAACATCACGCGTTTGCCTTGCAGACGCGGTTTGTATTTGGCGATAACGGCTTCGTATTCGGAGCTGTAGCGAGCGATCACGCGTTCCGCGCCTTCCTTGATGGTGTCATCGAAGTGAGCGGCGATTTTACGCAGTGATTCGGCGATTTTGGTTGGGCCGAAGAAGTTGTACTCGATCCAGGGAATGGAATATTTTTCTTCCATGTGCCGAGCGATGTAGTTCATCGAACGGTAGCAGTGGATCAAGTTCAATTTCACTTTCGGGGTGTTTTCGATCTCGGCGATGGTGCCGTCGCCGGACCATTGCGCGACCACTTTCAGACCCATTTCTTCCAACAGGGTACGCGAAGCCCAAGCGTCGCCACCGATGTTGTAGTCGCCGATCACGGCTACGTCGTATGGACCGACTTCGTAAGCGGGTTGTTTACCGTCGCTTTTATCCAAAACCCAGTCGCGGATGGCGTCGTTGGCGATGTGGTGACCCAAGGATTGGGAAACACCGCGGAAGCCTTCGCAACGCACTGGTACCACGGTTTTGCCGATGTCTTTGGATTTAACCTTGGAAACCGCTTCGATGTCGTCGCCGATCAGACCGATCGGGCACTCGGATTGAATCGAAACGCCTTTGTGCAACGGGAACAGAGCTTCGATTTCATCGATACATTTGGCCAGTTTTTTGTCGCCGCCGAATACGATGTCTTTCTCTTGGAAATCAGAGGTAAAGTTCATCGTACCGAAGGTGTTGACACCGGTGGTACCGACATAATAGTTACGGCGGCCGGCGCGGGAATATTGACCGCAACCGACTGGACCGTGGGAAATATGGATCATGTCCTTGATCGGACCCCAAACCACACCTTTGGAACCGGCATACGCGCAACCACGAATGGTCATTACGCCCGGCAACGATTTGCGGTTTGAAGTGATGCATTTGTTGGATTTTTCCAACTCGTGATCGTTGACCGCCAAGTGTTTCGCGCGGTCTTTTTTGGCTTTCTCGGGATAGACTTCCAGCACTTCTGCAATCAGCGCTTCGGTCTCTTCTCTTGTCATGGCTGCCATGATGTTATCCTCCTAATGTCGTGGGCAATCCCCCAACAGACAGTTTTTGGGAACAGATAGGGTGGCGGGCGGCAAACCGCCCGCCGGTTTCTAGCAAGACTTATTCTTCGGCAGCGGTTTTACCGATCAAAGATGCGTCTTCTTCTTCCATCAGACCGAAGTTCATCAACAACTCTTCCAACTCGTCCATCGTGATCGGAGTAGGGATCACCAAGTTTTTGTTGTGCAGAACTTTTTGAGCCAAAGCGCGGTATTCGTCGGCTTGTTTCGCGGTTGGTTCGTACTCGATAACAGTCATACGACGGATTTCGGCACGTTGTACAACGTTGTCACGTGGTACGAAGTGGATCATTTGAGTGCCCATTTGTCTTGCCAACTCTTCGATCAGTTCGTCTTCACGAGCTGTTTGACGTGAGTTGCAGATCAAACCGGCCAAACGAACGCCGCCTGAGTTGGCGTATTTGACGATACCTTTGGCGATGTTGTTGGCGGCATACATAGCCATCATCTCGCCAGAGCAAACGATGTAAATTTCTTGCGCTTTGTTTTCGCGGATAGGCATCGCGAAACCGCCGCAAACAACGTCACCCAATACGTCGTAGAATACGAAGTCGAGTTCGTCGTCGTAAGCGCCTTCCTCTTCCAGGAAGTTGATCGCGGTGATAACACCACGGCCGGCGCAACCAACTCCTGGCTCAGGACCGCCTGATTCAACGCATTTGACGTCGCCGTAGCCGACTTTCAATACGTCTTCCAGTTCCAAGTCCTCGACGCTACCAGCTTCGGCGGCCAAGTGCATGATGGTGGTTTGCGCTTTTGAGTGCAGGATCAAGCGAGTAGAATCGGCTTTAGGGTCGCAACCGACGATCATCACTTTTTTACCGGCTTCCGCCAGAGCGGCAACCAGGTTTTGGGTTGTGGTGGATTTACCAATACCACCTTTACCGTAAATAGCACATTGACGTAATTTCGCCATGACTTTCTCCTCTTGTGGGCTTTGTTAATAACAACCCTACTACAGCAATGGACGTGCCAGTTTGCCGATACAAGACAAACTATTGATATATAAATGTTTTTTTATCAAAAAAACGCCCAACAATGTAGTCGCATACCCAACATTTTGTATCGCCCACTGTCGTTTTACTCACAGCCCACGTGTGGTTATTGTGACAACGCCAATCGAGTACGTTTAAACCCGCGTCGTCGGCGGCGCCAAGGGCATGCGCCAATACCGACCCAAGCCGTTTTCGCGACTCCGATTGACGCTATATATAATGTGGTATCGGCGTTAGGCCCGACGAGTTCGGCGGGCGCCGATTTCCTCTTCTTCACGAACGCGCGGACGCGCCAGGCGTGTCGCCATGCCTGCTTCAACGCTCTCGTTGCGGCGCCACGGCAAACACTCGGCGCTGTTGGCCGCGGCCAATCAATACTGGGGTTAAGCAAACACAGGCACCGCCGCTCAGGATTCAGACGACCCGAAACTCGGTTTGGCGGCCTTAACATAAGGGTTGCAGGAACAACAGGCGTTGAACCACGAAAACCGGTCCGACCGCTTGATCCTAGGCACCTGTTCGGACATTGTTTGCGGTATGAAACGAGAGACCTCGACGAACCGGGCGACCGGCAAAGCATTGCGATGCCGCGCGCCAACGGCGACTATATCGGCTTGATCAAACACGGCCATGATGCCGGACTGCTGAAAACCGACACCGGCCAACGCGCGCGGCTGGAACACCTGTTCAGCCGCGCCAAGCGCGACCCGGGCGAGGACGGCTGAGTCTTACCCGCGCTTGTCGGTCAATAACGAGGCGACGGTTTTGGAAACGTTCACCGCGCCGAGATAGATTTCGTCCATGACCCTGGAGACCTGAGCAATTTGCTCGTTGCTGGATTGCGCGCTGTTTCTGACGATGTCCATCCGTTCGGTCACGGTCGCGGTCAAGTTACGGTTGGCGTAAACCACTTGATCGATTTCGGCGGTGGACTTGCTGGTGCGCGCCGCCAATTGCCGTACCTCGTCGGCAACCACCGCGAAGCCCCGCCCCTGGTCGCCGGCCCGCGCCGCCTCGATGGCGGCGTTTAGCGCCAGTAAATTGGTTTGATCGGCGATTTCGCGTATCGTCGAAACGATCGCCGCGATATTGCGGGATTGTTCGTTCAGCCGGTTGATCACCTCGCCGGTCTGGTTGATCTGATCGGTAATTTCATTGGACATCGTGACCGAGGTCGCCAGTAACTCGGCACCGGTTTGCGCGATCTGGCTGGTTTCTTCCGCTGTGGAAAACGACATCTCGGCCGCCTGGATTACCGTGGTATTGCGATTGACGTTTTCGGTCACATCGCTGGCGAACTTGATCACTTTCAGCACTCGCCCGTCGGTATCGAACACCGGATTGTAGGAGGCTTCCAGCCAAACACTATCGCCGCGGGCATTGCGGCGTTGAAATTGTCCGGATTGGAATTGGCCGCGCTGGATTTTCTCCCAAAAGTTCGGCTGATCCCGATAAAACTGTTCGAAGCACAACATTCGATGATGCTGGCCGACCAAATCGCCGAGTTGGTAGCCCATCAGGCTCAGGAAATTCGCATTTGCGGTGACGATTGTCCCATCGGGTTTAAACTCGATGACCGCCATTGAGCGATCGATAGCTTTTTGTATCGCCAATTGGTCCCGGAGGCGATCTTGCATCTCGGTCACGTCGGCGGCGATTTTAAACACCCGCGTCACTTCGCCCCGCTGATTCACAACGGGAAAATACGTGGCTTCCAGCCAAAGCGTCTCGCCGGTTTTACGACGGCGTTGAAAGGTGCCTTGTTGCTTGCGTCCGGCTCTCAGGCTGCTCCAAAACGTCCCATACTCGGCGCTGTTGGCATGCCCCGGATCGCATAGGACTCGGTGATGCTGGCCCTGCAATTCGGCGGCCGAGTAACCAACAACCTCCAGAAACAAGCGATTGGCGCCGATAATAGTGCCGTTCGGCTGAAACTGAATCGTGGCGATATTGGCATCGATGGCGTCGGCAAAATCGGTGGTCTCGGCCAAGCGGCGCCGAGCCTCGGCCAAGTCGGCCTTCAGGCGGCGATTGAAAAAATCGAACATTCTATTCTCCAT
>NZ_JBYMAP010000069.1:0-18954 GCF_057766305.1 Methylomonas sp. BG-2
AAAGAGTGCCAGTCACACTGAGCCGCCAGCCGCTCGACTCACTCGGCCCGTCCTGTCGAGGCTCCCGCGCGAGCGGGAGCCACGCGGATACAATGGATTTCCGACTTCTTGGGAATGACGAATCCAAGGCATTTAAGGGCTTGCTTAACAATGGGAGGTCACCATGAACATTCAGTCGATCGGGCAAACCCTTGCCACCTATACGGCCCAAGCCGGCAATAGCCGGCCGGCCAACCCAACCAGTCGCGAAGCGGGCGCAACTCCGGTCGCGGGAAATGCCATGCGGACGGTCGATCTACACAACGTGTCACTGAATGAAATCAACTCGCTGATCAAGGCCGGCGTGGACGGCTTGCTGGACATCGCACCGATGATGCACGGCAACCTGTTCGCAAACGCCGATCCCCAAGCCAGCGCCGACGTCAAGATCGATTATCTCGGCCAAATCGAAGGCGCGATTGCCTTCGACAAGAGCCGTGGCGCCAATACCGACTTTCTGGAATCGGTGCTGACCCAGCTTAAACGCATCGACGGCATGCCGTTGCCGGGCGGGGTGGACGAGTGGGTGTGAGCTTACGAACTTCCACCTGACCAAAATCGCAGTGGGGCCGAAATTTACGCCTAGCGAGGCTGTAGAGAGGATCTGCCCCACGATTGTGAAAGCGCGCCTGTGTCGAGAAAATCCTTGAGTCGATGGCTACTTCGGCCGGAACCTTCAGACTCAGAAGTATCGAAAATAAGGACCAAATCCAAGCTTCCCTCAACCCTTGCAAGGTGACGTAAAGTCCTAGTCGTTTAACTGAAGGGTGGTCCGACTTTTCGACTCTGGTTCCGATTCAGCCCAGACCAAAGCAAACGAATCGCGTACCGGTTTATCTAGAAAGGCTTAAATTTTAACGGGGCCTTCCCAAATTCGGTTTTATATTCACCATTGGGTACGTACCAGCCAGGACCTTGGCTACCGCTTTTCCAACTGACGCGTTTGCCGTCAGTGGTCCATTCTTCCAGTTTGTTCCCGCTTTCTAAAAGATATTGGTCGCCTCTGCAAACAGTGTTGAGCCAAGGATCGACGATTAACCAGGCTTTCGCGGCTTGCAATTGGGAAAATTCGGCCACGCTCGAAAAATTAAGGTGTTTGCTATTAAGCGTGTCCTCTGAAATCAGACAAAAAGCATGATCGCCCTTATCGTGAATGCTGCCGATATAAATCAGTTCGCGTTTGATGAAGTGAATTTTTAGTGCGTAATATCCGCTTAATGCGGCCATTTCACCGCAATTTCCGGATCGATCGCCGATATTCATCTTCACCAGTTGTTCGGCGATATCGTAATCGGATGTTGCACTGCTAATTCGGTGCTTAAAGGAGGCACCGCACTCATTCCAGCGTTTTTCGTGCTTGGCGGTCATCGGCCAGACCTCGGCATGACCGTCCTGGGTTACTTTGTAAAGTTTATTGCTGGACTTATGTCCCTTCTTAAAAAAACTTCTGACTCGATCTTTGATTTCTACTCCGCCTGAAATATTCATACCGTGTTCTCCGCACCTAAGGTTAAGTTCCCTCAGCCGAATCAACTCTTGTGCCAAAATATCATCAATCGGCGGCGATAAACTGAAATCGCAGTGATAGCGGGGCCTCTAGCCAGTTGGCGGGAGCCGACCGAAGATCGTTCAGTCGGTGGTGCATCCGTATTCGACACGATATGACGTGTCGAATACGAAATATCGCGCGGTCGGATTCGATGAGGCAATGGGACGCCCTATTCAGGCGAGAGATTATTACAGGTCGTTAGGATGGATTCTGATCGCTCAAATGCGCGTACGCCGGAAAGGTTTGCAGGCGGTTGTCGTCCAGCGGTTCGCCGACGGTGAAGTGGTAGAGGCTTTGCCAGGTGTCGTTTTGCAAGCCCAAGACGCCGTGGACGGCGTCGTCGAAGAAGCAGCCGATGCCGGTGCCGCGCACGCCGGCGGCTTCGGCTTCCAGATATAAAATTTGGCCGAGCAGGCCGCATTCCCAGAACAGCCGCCGGTAGCGCCAGGCTTCGGCGTTGACGTTGGCGGCGAAGCGGGCGAGCATCCCTAGACTAAACGCGCTGTCGCTGGCGATCGGCTGATGGCAGGATAGGGTTTTCGCGGCTTGGCGAACGTTCCCTGCGGTCAACAGGTAAAACTCGAACGGCGCTTCGACGCGCTGCCAAATGTAATCGGCGGAGCAGACCTGTTTCAACGCGTCGAGTTCGCCGGCGCGCGGCAGACAGTAAAGTCCCGGCTCCAGACCATCCACTCGATGCACGAAGAAAAACAATTGCACTTGCGCCGGCCAGTTCCAGGCTGTGAACGGCGGTCTGGCGCCGGGCAGCAGCGCGGCGAGGATGCGGTAAAAGTCGGCGACGGGCAGCGGCGCCGATTTGCCGTTGAAGTGTTGGGCGCTGCGACGTTGGCGGATCAAGCGGCTGGCGAGTTCGTCCCGGCTGGGAGCGGGCAGGTTGGCGGCCGGCCAGATTTGCCGCTCGATCGGCGTCGCCGGTTTCAGCGCGTGTTCGGCGACTTCGTCGATTACCGGCCAGCGGTAGAAATGCCGGCCGCTCAAACGACCGGTTTTGCCGAACCATTCCGCCGTTTGCAGGCAACCCGACAAAGCGGCCGGATCGAAAGCGGCCGTGCTTGGCGCGTCGGCGTGAATGCGACAAAACAGGTCGGCCGCTTCGCGTTCGTTGGCCACGAAGTCGTCGGCCCGGTCCAAGCCCAACCAAGCGGCGATGTCGGCGTCGCCGGCCTCGCTCAGCAATTCCACCCGCCAGCCCAGTCCCGCCGCCGCGTAGCTCAGGGCGGCCAGGGCATGGCCGATGTCGTGTTGGCAATAGCGGAAGGCGCGTTCGCCGTATTTCCAGGCTTCCCGCCAATGGATGGACGATAGGCCCAGGTATAGCGCCGGCTCGCAACCGTCGGCGCTGAACGCCGCCCGCCGTTCCAATGCGTGGTCGTGGCTGACGTAGTGGTAGACGCCGGGGCCCAGCAGCTTGGGGTCGGTACTGACCAGATAGGCTTCGGTCGGATGCAGGTTGCCGCTGGACGGATTGCAGCGCAACGACCAGCGGTCCGGGCCGAATTGCTTCCAGGCCGACAAGCCGAAGGCCAGTTCCAGCAATAGCCCGACATTTTTCAGCGAGGCCGGCCGAGGGGCGATGCTCGCGGGGTGGTCCAACTCAGCGAAGCGGCAGGCCAGCTCGGCGCCCGGCAGCGGCAGCTTGACGATATCGCAACCGGCAAAACGCCGAAACGGGCTGGGCTGGTCGTCCCAGTCCAGCGATTCCGGGCCCTTGGCATAGGCATTCAGTTGGTGTTTGGTCCGGTTGTGGTACTGGACGACGGCGGTGGCGTTCGGCATGAGTGGGTATGGGCGTGGTTTGATTTACGAATGGCTGGGAAAGTCATTGGGCGCGGTGGCGCCAATCCGGTGTCGGAACGCCGTCAGTCGCGGTTGTAGCCGCTGCCACGCCAATGTCGTTCATTCGCCGCTAAGCCGTGCAGGCGTGACGGCTTAGTGGTGGGTGACCGCTTCGGCCTCCGGTTCCGGCGCGACCAGGTCCTCGCTCCAGCAGCCGATGGGCCGGCCCAAATTCATCTCCTGATCTTCGAAGCGCACCAGGAATACGGTCAGCGACGGGTCTTCCTCGACGTGGCCCTTCATGACGATCACGCCGCGGGCGCCGGCTTCGGCCAGCACCGCGCCTTCCTCGCCTTCCGGCATGCTGCCGTCGTCTATGATGCTATGAGCCGCGTAAACCACGTCGCCCAAATCCAAATCTTCTACGTTCATTTTTTTCTCCAATCTTGTTTGTAGCAAAGCCGACAAAAAGGCCGGCATTGTTGCGAAACGGCTCGCCGAATCGAGGATTTCGGCGGCCTGCTATCCAGCAAATTCAGCCTTTGTGCCGGAATCGGCGGGCATGGCATGCTGGTTGCATTAACGAGTTACAAGATCAATGCCAAACCGTTCTCAGGAGACTCAAGAACATGATTACATTAACAGAAAGCGCTATTAAGGCCGTGGGTCGTTTTATCAGCAGTTCCGACAAGCCGACCGGCGGACTGCGCATCGAGGTTACCGATGGCGGTTGTTCCGGTTTGTCTTACGGCTTGCGGTTGGAAGCGAAGGAAAATCCCGATGATAGCGTGATCGACTGCGGCGAAGTCAAAGTATTTGTCGATCCGCTCAGCTTCCCTAAGTTGGACGGCATGTCCATCGATTTCGTCGACAGCCTGGAAGGCTCCGGATTCAAGTTTACCAATCCCAACGCAGTGAAAAGCTGTGCCTGCGGTTCGTCGTTTACTACCGGCGATAACGGCGGTGCTCCTAAATCCTGTTCTTAAGTTTGCGAGGTCAATGTCATGTGGGATTATTCAGATAAAGTTAAAGATCATTTCTTCAACCCGAAAAATGCCGGCGCGGTGGCGGATGCCAATGCGATCGGCGAAGTCGGTTCCATTAGTTGCGGCGACGCGTTGCGTCTGACGTTGCGGGTCAACGAAGATACCGAAATCATTGAAGACGCCGGTTTCCAAACCTTCGGTTGCGGTTCGGCGATTGCGTCCTCTTCGGTTTTGACCGAAATCATTAAGGGCTTGACGCTGGACGAAGCGTTGAAAGTGACCAACCAAGACATCGCCGCCGAACTCGACGGTCTGCCGCCGGAAAAAATGCACTGCTCGGTGATGGGTCGCGAAGCCCTGCAAGCGGCGGTCGCCAACTATCGCGGCGAAGAGTGGAAAGACGATCATGCGGAAGGCGCGTTGGTCTGCAAATGCTTTGCAATCGATGCGGTGATGATCGAAGAGATGGTGTGGGCCAACAAACTGCGCACCGTCGAGGACGTGACTAACTTCACCAAGGCTGGCGGCGGTTGCGCGTCTTGCCATGAAGACATCGAAGCGATCCTGGAAAAGGTCCTGAAGGAACGCGGCGAATCCTTCGATCCGACCGCCGCGCCGGCCGCTAAACCCACGCCGGTCGTTGCCGAAAAAGGGCCGATGACCAATCTGCAACGCATCAAGAAAATCGAGGAAGTGATCATGTCCTTCCGTCCGCAATTGATGGCCGACGGCGGCGACGTTGAGTTGGTGGAAGTGGTCGATAAAACCGCTTACGTCAACATGACCGGCGCGTGCAACGGTTGCCAAATGTCGGCGATGACGATTGCCGGTATCCAGCAACGGCTGATGGAAGTCATGGGCGAATTCATTAAAGTCGTCCCGGCTTCGCAAATGCCGAAATTGGTGAACATCCAGGAGGCTGGTCATGCCTGACATTTATCTGGATAACAACGCCACCACCAAGGTGGACAGCATCGTTGTCGATGCGATGATTCCCTACTTCACCGAACAGTTCGGTAACCCGTCGTCGATTCACCGCTTCGCCGACGGCGTGGCGCGGGCCATCAAAAAAGCGCGCAGTCAGGTTCAGGAATTGTTGGGCGCCGAGCACGACTCCGAAATCATCTTTACCTCATGCGGCACCGAGTCGGATTCCACTGCGATTTTGTCGGCGATCAAATGCCAACCGAATCGCAAGGAAATCATTACCACCACGGTGGAACACCCGGCGATCCTGAATCTGGTCGAAAATCTGGAAAAAGAAGGCTACACGATACACCGCTTGCCGGTGGACAAACGCGGCCGGCTGAATCTGGATGCCTACCAAAAATTGTTGTCCGACCAAGTCGCGATCGTCTCGGTGATGTGGGCCAACAACGAAACCGGCACGATATTCCCGGTCGAAAAAATGGCCGAAATGGCCAACGCGGCCGGCGTGATGTTTCATACCGACGCGGTGCAGGCGGTCGGCAAGATTCCGATGATGTTGCAGGACACCAAAATCGACATGCTCAGCCTGTCCGGCCATAAACTGCACGCGCCCAAAGGCATAGGCGTGTTGTATTTGCGCCGCGGCACCCGCTTCCGGCCGTTGCTGCGCGGCGGCCATCAAGAGCGCGGCCGCCGGGCCGGCACCGAGAACACGGCGTCCATCGTCGGTCTCGGCGTGGCTTGCGAACTGGCGATGCAGCATATGGAATACGAAAACACCCAGGTCATGGCGATGCGCGACCGGCTGGAGAAAGGCATTGTCGAGGCGGTACCGCATTGCTTCGCAACCGGCGATTTGGAAAACCGTTTGCCGAACACCACCGACATCGCGTTCGAATACATCGAGGGCGAAGCGATCTTGATGCTGCTCAACAAGGCTGGTATCGCGGCGTCCAGCGGCTCGGCCTGTACCTCGGGTTCGTTGGAGCCTTCGCACGTGATGCGGGCGATGGATATTCCTTACACCGCCGCCCACGGTACCATCCGCTTTTCGTTCTCGCGCTACAACACGATGAGCGAAGTGGAAGAGGTGCTGAAAGTGATGCCTAACATTGTCGCAACCTTGCGGAAACTGTCGCCGTACTGGGATAGCGTCAACAATTGCCCGGTCGCCAATCCGGAACAGGCGTTTCAACCAACCTACGCCTAAAGCCGGCAAGGGGCTTGGTCCGCTTCGCCACTAAACCCCATGCGTCGGTGCAAGCCGCGCCTGGGGTTTTTTACATTCAGGCGCTAACGATTTCGCGGTTAACGGTGCGCGGGTAGTCGGCTTAGCGTGCGTAGGTTGATCAACATCGCCACGCTTTCGGCTAAAAATGCCGGCCAGGCTTGCCAAAACCAGTCGTTGCCGATCCAGGCCAGGCTGGAAGCCAAAAGACCGATGCGCATGCGGCGATTGTCCAGATAAAACAAGGCCAGGGTGGTGTTGATCACGGCGAAAGCCGGCAATAACGAAATCGCGCCTTGCCAGGACATCCACGTCAGCACGCCGAACAGGCCGACAAACAGCGTCGTCGCCCAGTGTTTTTGCGGCGCATGCGTCCAGCGGCTGGATAGCGCCGTGCGCAAGGCGGTGCAGGCCATGGTCAGCGCGGCGGTCCAGGCGTCCAGCAATGCATATTGCAAAGCCCACAGTAGCGCGCCGGCCGCCGACCAGCGCCTGAATCTCAGTCCATTTTCGGCAAAGTAGGCGCGCCATTCGACGATTACGCCGATCCCGCCGGCCAGATAGGCCCAACCGTGTTGAATCGGCGGGCCCGCCAACAGGCCGGCCAGTTCGTTCATGGGTTCCAGGGTGGTTCGTCGCCGTCGTAGGGAACGAAATCGGCGATCGTCGGTAGCGTGACCGTGCCGTTGCCGGTCGATGCCTTAGTTTGAGCGGTCTTAACCGGTTTGGGCGAAGGGTCGCCGAGCTCGGCGCCGGCCCATTGCGCGAAGGCGGCCGGATCCTTGCCGGCCGGTACGTACCATTTCTTGGCAGCGGCGTCCCAGCGCGCGCCCAGTGCCTTGGCGGCGTCCTTTTGGGCGTAGGGCACGTTCAAATAGAGTTTGCTGTCGGTCATGTCGAATCAGAGACTGCGCGGGTACCTACCCGCGCCGGCATTTTAGTGCATCGCCGCTTCGGCTAGCCATCGTTATCACCGTCCATGCGGTGAATGCGCGCCGCTCCGCCGCGCGCTGGGCGGAGCGGCGCGGCCAGAGTCGCCAGCGCCGATGCTCATGCGCCGGGTTCGCGCCGATCGGTCCCGGTCTCCTGAATTCGCGAAACTTCCGGCTTACTTCGAGTGGTTTTTTCTATCGTCCCCGCCGAGATTGCTGGCGTAGGTGCTGGCCGCGAATAGCGCGGAGGAAATGATGTACTCGCCGGAGAAAAAGCCGACGAGACCGGTGACGAAAATCAAACCTGTCAGTATGTCGCGTTGTAAATTACTCATGTCGATCTCCTGAAAATCTAACACGCTGACACAATAGGGCTAATGCAGTTAATTAACAATGGGCCGAACTTGACATGGCTTATTTCTTATTAAGAAGCAAATTTGCCGGAACTTTGTGAAAAAGCCCACTAGACGCCGATTTAGGCCGGGTGAGTGTTAGCCGTCATTTCCTGCGCGGTTTGCAATGCGAATTTCAGGCTGCTGAGATTGGCCAGTCCGGTGCCGGCCAGTTCCAGCGCGGTGCCGTGATCGACCGAAGTTCGGACGATGGGCAGTCCCAGCGTGATGTTGACGGCTTGGCCGAAACCTTTGAATTTCAGTACCGGCAGGCCTTGATCGTGGTACATCGCCAAAACCGCGTCGGCGTCGTCCAGGTATTTGGGGGTGAACAGCGTGTCGGCCGGTAGTGGCCCGAGCAGGTTCAAACCGGCCGTGCGTAGGGATTCCAGGGTCGGTTCGATGATCTCGATTTCTTCTCGGCCCAGATGGCCGCCTTCGCCGGCGTGCGGATTCAGACCGCAGACCAGAATTTTCGGTTGGGCGATGCCGAAACGTTGGCGTAAGTCGTGGTCCAGTAAGCGAATGACCGCCGTCAAACTTGATGGCGTGATTTCCGCGCTGACTTGCGCCAGCGGAAGGTGGGTGGTGGCCAGCGCCACGCGCAGGCCGGGCGTCGCCAGCATCATGACCGGAGTGCCGCCGGTGATATCGGCGATGAATTCGGTGTGGCCGCTAAACGCGATGCCGGCGTCGTTGATAATGCCCTTATGCACCGGCGCTGTTACCAACGCCGCGAACCGGCCGTCCAGGCAGCCCAGGGTCGCCAGCCGTATCGTTTCCAGCACATAGGCGCTGTTGGCCTGATCGAGTCGGCCGCAGTCGGCCGGCGCGTTCATTGCGACCGGCAGGACGGTGAGGTGACCGGGTTTGTCGGGTTCGATAGCCGCGTGGTGGTCGAAGAGGTCTATCGTCAGCGGCAGACCGAGTTTGTCGGCGCGTTGCCGTAACAGCTCGGGATCGGCAATCGCGACCAACCGGCAGGGATGGGCGGATTGCGCGAGCTGCACGCACAAGTCCGGGCCGATGCCGGCCGGTTCGCCCGGCGTCAGCGCGATGCGGACCGCCGGAGTCATGCGGAGTGCCGCTTGCCGCCGCCAAGGTTAGCGCGGCGCATGTTCCTGGCAGATTTGTTCGCTATCGGTGCTGCTGAGTTTTTCCTGGGTCAGCAGGCAGAAATAGTCGCCGTCTTTCTCGCTGAAATTCCGGCAGGTTTTGCAAACGCCGAACGATTGCGATTGGTTGGCTTTTTGCAGCGCGGTCAGCGCTTGTTGAAATACGTTGGCGTCGGACGGCGGGGCGTCGCTGGCGATCAGGATTTGGGTGGCGCTTTGAAATAAATCGGACGGTCTGGCTTGTTTCAGCACTTCGGCGCCGTCGGCCAGCAATTGCAGATGGACGACGCGCTTGTCGCGGGTGTCCTGGCGTTTGCCGATGTAGCCTTTTTTCTCCAGGATAATCAGTGATTGCGACACGGTGCCGCGCGTCATTCCCAAATAATTGGCGACCGCCGCCGGGGTGTCGCTGTATTTATTGCAGCGCGACAGGTAGTTCAACACCTGGAAATGGACCGGTTGCAAGCCCAGTTCCGTGCATTTTTTCCGTTCCTCGGAGCGGATCAGCGTGGTCATGCACTCGATAAGTTCATAAATATCAGTCTGTTGCATAAGTCGCTTTGGGTTTGGATTCGAGAGGTTGACAAGAGCATGCATCGAGCGTTAAATTGATAGCGAATCGAAACATTAATGTATAACATTCGGCCTGGAGTCAACAAGCGCTCATTTTACCATGCGGGTCGCAAGGCTGTCCGGCTTGACCTTTTATGGTTTAATGCCGCGCGTTGACTCTTTTTTTCACCAGCGGATGACCAGGAATTTCAATGAAAACAATTAGAAAAAGACAACTGAACCTATCCCTATTGGCGGGCGCCGTCGCGACGCTGTTGGCATCCGGATTGGCGAATGCAAAATCGGACGACATGCACCAGATTTTTCAAGATAACTGCGCCAGTTGCCACGGCTCCGACTTGGGCGGTTATTTGGCCCCGGCGATCAACGCCACCACGCTGAAGGGCCGCAGTCCCACCGCGTTGCGCACCATCGTGATGGCCGGCAGCTTCGATACGCTGATGCCGCCGTTCTACGGCAAGCTCAGCGACGATGAAATTCGTGGCGTCATCAAATATTTGCAAGCCACGCCGAAGCAACCGAATCCCGCCTGGACCATCGACGACATGAAGAAGTCGCTGAGAGTCTACGTCAAGGACGAATCCACGTTGCCGGCCAAGCCGACGTTTCAAATCGACGACAAATTCGAAAATCTGATCGGTGTGGCGGCGCGCGGCAAATACGGTCGCGGCGAAGGTTCGAAAGCCATCTTTATCAACAGCGCCACCCACCAAAAAGTGGGTGAGGTCGCTACCGGCACCGCCGCGCATATCATTGACTTCAATCCGGCCAACCCGCGTTGGGCTTATGTCAAAACCGACACCGCCGAGATTTTCAAGGTCGATCTTTACTCGATGAAGGCCGTACGCAGCATCAAAACCGGCTGGAACGGCCCCGGCATGGGCGTATCCCGCGACGGAAAATACATCATGGCCGGTTCCTTCGTGCCGCATAACGCGGTGATTTTGGATGCCGACACGCTGGAGCCGTTGAAAACCTTCGAACTGGAAGGCACCGATCCCGACGGCAAGCATGTTTCCTCCGATTCCGGCATGATCATCGGCACTCCGTATGCCGACATTTTCGCGATCGCGCTGGAAAACGCTGGCCAGGTCTGGGTGGTCGATTACAAAAAAGAAGGCTTCCCGGTGACCCGCATCGAAAACGTCGGCCACCATTTGCATGACGCCTTCCTGACCCACGGCGGCAAGAAATTGATGGTCGCGTCCTATGACGACAGCATCGTCGCCGCGATCGATTTGGAAGAACGCAAGCTGATCAAAAAACTCGAAGCCGGTTGCGTGCCGCACGTCGGCGGCGGTTCGGCGGTCAAGGTCGATGGTCGTACCCTGGGCTTTGGCACCAACTTCGGCGATTGCGACAAAATGGTGGTCAGCGTTTGGGACTTGGACAAAATGGAAGTCGTCAAGCAAGTACCGGTATCCGGCGGCACCGAATCGCCGGCTGCTCACGCCAACGCGCCTTATGTCGCGGTGGACATTATCAGCAAGGATAGACGGGCCCGCACCGTGCAGTTGATCGACAAGAAAACGCTGGAAGTGGCGAAAACCCTGGATGTCGGCGGTCACGCCTACTTTCCGGAATACAGCGCCGACGGCAAATTCTTGTATATCTCAGCCGGTTATAACGGCGATGAAGTGGTGGTTTACGACTCCAACAGCCTGCAAAAAGTCGCCAGCATTCCGATGGAAAGCCCGGCCGGCATTTTCTCCCGAGGCCGGGTCAAATATATGACCCGCGGCTTGTCGCCCGACGAAATGGAGCAAGGCAAATGAGAGCAAAAATTTCCTTGATCCTGCTCGGCGGCCTCATCGCGGCCGGTCCCGGGCAGGCGACGAGTTTGTACGTCGGCCAAAGCAAGGCCGGCGCGGTCTGCGCGCAATGTCACGGTATCCGGATGCCCAGCGCCGACGCGCCGTTTCCGCCGCTGGGCGGCCGCGATCCCGAGTATTTGAAAACCGCGATCAAGCAATACCGCGACAAGACCCGCAAATCGGACATCATGAACGCGATTGCCGGTTCGCTGACCGATAGCGAAATCAACGACATCGCCGCGTATTACGGTAGCGTCAAGCCTTGATGCGTCGCGTTGGCTGTGTGCTGGGCTGCGTGTTGAGTTTTGGCGTATCTGGTGAAGAACCCGGCCCGGCCCGGCAGCAGGAGTTGCTGAACATGCTCAAGCATGATTGCGGCTCCTGCCATGGTCTGCCGCCGAAAGGCGGCCTGGGGCCGTCGCTGATGCCGGAAGCGTTGGCCGGCAAAAGCGATGCGGTGTTGATCGATGCAATTCGCAACGGCAGGCCGGGTACGGCGATGCCGGCTTGGAAGCCGTTTTTGGACGACCGCGAAATAGCTTGGATGGTAGGCCGGTTACGGCAAGCGTATTAGCTGCATTGTCGGTGCTTAGCCGGGTAAAATTGCCGGAATTCAAATCTTCGAGAGGCAGGATCATGTCTACCATCACTCAATTATCGCAACTGGATTTAAACGGTCACTATTCCTACGCCGATTATCTGAACTGGCGTTTGAACGAAACCGTGGAATTGATCAAAGGCAAGATCAGTTTGATGAGCCCGGCGCCGAGTTTGGATCATCAGCGGATCTCCTGGCAGTTGAGCGGATTGTTATTCGAGTATTTCAGAAAAAAGCCATGCCGGGCTTTTTCCGCACCATTCGATGTCCGACTCTACGACCGCCGGAAATCAGTCGTTGCCAATCAGGATATTTATACAGTCGTCCAACCCGATTTGTGCGTAATTTGCGCAACCGAGAAATTGGATCAACGCGGTTGCCTGGGCGCGCCGGACTGGATTATCGAGATTCTGTCGCAAGGCAATTCCAAAAAAGAAATGCAGACTAAATTCGAGTTGTACCGGGAAAGCGGGGTCAAGGAATACTGGATTGTCTATCCGTTCGAACAAGCAGTACACCAATTTGTACTCGACGAAGCAGGGGATCAATACCGCTTGCTGAACATGTTTTCCGGCGAGGACAGTGCAACGCCACATCTATTCCCGGACTGCGCTATCGACTTGCAGGAAGTGTTTGCCGAATAATTTTCAGATGGATTTATGAATCGACTCACCGTTGCCATTTGCGTGGCATTGTTTTGCTTTACATCCATCCGCGCTGAGCTTCGCCCCACCGGCGACCTCGGCGTGGTGATCGAGCGGGAGGCCGGTACGGTGCAAATCGTCAATACCAGCAAACCGGCAATGCTGAGCCGTATCCAAGGTTTGGGCGACTTGTCGCATGCTTCGGTGGTGTTCTCCCGCGATCAGCGCTACGCCTACGTGTTTGGCCGCGACGGCGGGCTGACCAAAGTCGATTTACTGCAAGACAAGATAGACAAACGCATCATTCAGGCCGGCAACAGCATCGGCGGCGCGATTTCCCAGGATGGCAGGGTCATTGCCGTCTCCAATTACACGCCGGGTGGCGTGAAACTGTTTGACGCCGAAACGCTGGAGTCGCTGGCCGAAATTCCGGCCGTCTACGGTGAAGACAATAAATTGTCCAAGGTCGTCGGCCTGGTTGATGCGCCGGGCCAGCGCTTCGTCTGTAGCCTGTTCGAAGCCAATGAAATCTGGTTGATCGACGCCAAAAATCCGCGCCAACCCGGCGTTAAAAAATTTAAGGACATTGGCAAAGCGCCTTACGACGCCTTGCTCAGTCCCGACGGCCATTTCTATGCCGCCGGTTTGTTCGGCGAAAAAGGCCTGGCCTTGCTGGATTTGTGGCAGCCGGATAAAGGCGTTCAGCATATTCTGGAAGACTACGGCAAGGACGACGAGCAATTGCCGGTCTACAAAATGCCGCATCTGGAGGGCTGGACCATTGCCGGCGATTGGCTGTTCGTGCCGGCCATCGGGGCGCATGAAGTGCTGGTTATCGATAAAAAAGACTGGGAGTTGGTCAAGCGGATTCCAGTGGCGGGCCAGCCGGTGTTTGTCAGCGGTCGACCTGATGGCCGGCAGATCTGGGTGAATTTCGCGTTTCCGGACAACCAGACCGTGCAGGTCATCGACGTCAAGGATTTCAGCCTAATAAAAACCCTGCAACCCGGCAAGGCCGTGCTGCACATGGAATTCAGCCCGCGCGGCGAAGCGGTGTGGCTGGCGGTGCGCGACGAGGACAGGCTGATGGTTTACGACACCGAAACCTTTGCCGAAGTCGCGCGCTTGCCGGCGCAAAAGCCCAGCGGAATCTTTTTCTCGGACCGCGCGAATCGGATAGGCTGGTAGCGCATGCTGACACCGTTGCAACAACGCCTGCTCAACGATTATCAGCAGGATTTTCCGCTGAGCCCGACGCCGTTTCGGGACATCGCCGCACAGCTCGGCGTCAGCGAGGATGAGGTGTTGCTGGCCTTCGAGCATTTGGCCGATCGACAAATGATCAGCCGGATCGGTCCGGTGATTACGCCGAACAGCATCGGCAGCAGCGCGCTGGTGGCGATGGCGGTGCCGGAATCCGACTTGGCCCGCGTCGCCGAATTGGTCAGCGCCTATCCGGAGGTCAATCATAACTATGAACGCGAGAATCGCTTCAATCTATGGTTTGTGCTGATCGCCGATGACGAAAACCATCTTAACGCGGTGATTGCCGCCATCGAAGCGCAGGCCGGCTATTCGGCCATGGTATTGCCGATGCTGGCCGACTACTTTATTAACCTGGGCTTCGAGTTGAATTTGCATGATTGATGCCGCCGATTACCGTTTGATTGCCGCCGTACAGGCTGGCCTGCCGATTGCCGCCAGGCCGTATGCGCTGATCGCCGAGCGCTTGGGCTTGAGCGAAACCGAGGTGCTTGTCCGCTTGGCCAGCTTGAAGCAGCAGGGTTTGATCAAGCGCTGGGGCGTCGTCGTCAAACACCGGCAGCTGGGCTATCGCGCCAATGCAATGATCGTGATGAACGTGCCCGACCATCGGGTTGCCGAGATTGGCGGGTTGGTCAGCCGGCAGGCCTGCGTCAACCTTTGCTATCAACGGCCGCGCCAAGGCGACATCTGGCCGTATAACCTGTATTGCATGATCCACGGCAAGAGCCGCGACGTCGTGTTGGCGCAGTGGGCCGAGTTGCGCGAGGTCTGCCGCTTGAGTGAATTCGCCTGCGAAGTGTTGTTCAGCCGGCGTTGCTTCAAGCAGCGCGGGGCTTTATACGCCCGTTACGTCAACCATCAAGAAAGCCCGGTTTCGGCCGGAGCAGCGCGAGCAGAGCCGACGGCCAGCGGGTTGAGTTTCGCTTTGCAAATGGCTTGAATATGGATGCCATCGACAAAGCCATCGTCAACCGCCTGCAGCAAGGTTTTCCGATTTGCGCGTCGCCTTACCGGCGGGTCGCGGACGAATTGGGCATTGCGGAAGCGGATTTACTGAGCCGCTTGCAAGCCTTGCTGTCCGACGGCGTGCTGTCCCGCTTCGGGCCGATGTATCACGCCGAGCACATGGGCGGCGCGTTAAGCTTGGCGGCGCTGAAAGTGCCGGAAGAACGCTTCGACGAAGTCGCCGACATCGTCAACGCCTTCCCGGAAGTCGCCCACAATTACGCCCGCAACCATGTCTTGAACATGTGGTTCGTGCTGGCCACCGAACAACCCGAGCAAGTGGCGGAGGTGATCGCCGAAATCGAGCGCCGCGCCGGCCTCGCCGTCTATAACATGCCGAAAATTCACGAATATTACGTGGGTTTGCAATTGGAAGCTTAATCGGGCGGAGTTTGTTGGATACGTGAAATAGGTGTATAAAACGCGCACGATTTGTTTAGTAGGAGTTGGCTATGTCCGTTCGTTTCAATGTGGTGTTGTCCGATGATCTCAATCGCGAGCTTGATCGCGTGGCCCAGGAAAATGAAACCAACAAAAGCGAGATCATGCGCAAGGCCATGACCTTGTTACTTGGCCGCGCAGGATGGTCGCCGGCGTGGGCTAAAGCTGGGCTTGGTGGAGCCGACCACCCAAAAATTGGAAACTGAAATTATTGGTTTATGAACCATATCGATCTTAACCAGCCTCCGCCCGACCACACCTTCAGCGTTTCGGTAAACCGGGAAGAAACCGACGGCGAGCGGCGGGTAAGATTATTCAAGGATTTGGCTCTGTTCGTGGTGGCGTTGGGTTTTGTGATCACGATTGCCACCCTGTGTTACTCCACGTTGCTACCCAGTTCAGCCAGTGCCGAGGAAAAGAAATGGGCGATGTCGATTCTTTCCGCGGCCACCGGCGGCTTGATCGGTTATCTGATCCGCAAATGACCGTGACCCGGCTTAGAGTGCTCGATCCCTTAGACCGTCAAATCGTCCAAGCCACCCAATCCGGCCTGCCCTTGGTCGCGGAGCCATACCAAGCAGTGGCCGAACAACTGGGATTGTCCGCGCGAACCGTGATGTTGTGTCTGGCCGAGATGCAACAGACCGGCGTGATTCGGCGTATCGCGGCGGTGCCCAATCACTACAAGCTGGGTTATCGCTTTAACGGCATGACGGTGTGGGATGTCGAAGATCAGCTTGTCGACGCGCTTGGACAACAAGTGGCGACGCTGCCGTTCGTCAGCCATTGCTACCGGCGACCCCGGCATTTGCCGGATTGGCCCTATAACCTGTTTGCGATGGTGCACGCGAAAACCGAGCAGGATGCCGAGCGGCAGGTGGCGATGATTGCCGAGCGCCTGGGCGAACATGCCCGCGCCCACGAAGTGTTGTACAGCACCAAGATTTTGAAAAAAACCGGCTTGCGGATTGGTGGCTAAGCCATGTTTAGACTGAGCCAATTCATGCGTGAAGTGCTGGAGCCGACGCCGACAAAGCCGGCGCGCAAGCCGTCCGGCCCGGTGGTGATCTGGAATCTGATCCGCCGCTGTAATCTGACCTGCAAGCACTGCTACACCACGTCGGCCGACATCGATTTCCCCGGCGAACTCACCACGCCGGAAATTTATGCGGTGATGGACGACCTAAAGGCGTTCAAGGTACCGGTGCTGATTCTGTCCGGCGGCGAACCCCTGCTGCATCCGGATATTTTCGCGATCTCTCAGCGCGCCCGCGACATGGGCTTTTACGTGGCCTTGTCCAGCAACGGGACCTTGATTGACCAGTCCAACATCGCCCAAATCGCCGCGATCGACTACCAATACATCGGCGTCAGCCTGGACGGCATGCGCGAGGCTCACGATAAATTTCGCCAGAAGCCAGGTTCGTTCGATGCGTCGCTGGCCGGCATTCGCCTGTGCCGCGAGCACGGGATCAAGGCCGGCATTCGGTTTACGTTGACCCAGGATAACGCCCACGATTTCGAAGCCTTGCTGCAATTAATGGATGAAGAGGACATCGACAAGTTTTACCTGTCACACCTCAATTACGGCGGGCGCGGCAATAAAAACCGCAAGGACGATGCCGAATTTCAATTGACCCGCAAGGTGATGGATACCTTATTCGAGACAGTGCTGAACTGGGAGCAACAAGGCCTGCACCGCGAAGTGGTGACCGGCAACAACGACGCCGATGCGGTGTATTTTCTGCATTGGCTCAAACGCCGCTTTCCCGAGTGCGCCGAGCACATTCAGGCCAAATTGCAGCAATGGGGCGGCAATGCCTCCGGCGTCAACGTCGCCAATATCGACAATCTGGGCAATGTCCACCCCGACACCTTCTGGTGGCATTACGATCTAGGGAATGTTCGCAAACGGCCATTTTCGGACATCTGGGCCGATGTCTCCGATCCGTTGATGGCCGGATTGAAAGCCTCGCCTAGGCCCTTGCAAGGCCGTTGCGGTGCTTGTTATTATCAAGGTATCTGTAACGGCAACACCCGCGTCCGGGCCCAACAATTGACCGGCGACTTCTGGGCTGAGGACCCCGGCTGCTATCTGAGCGACGCGGAAATTGCCCGCTAGAGGCGGATGCTATTAGGTCAACGGATCGCTATACCATTATGAAAGTATTTTTCCCTGGAGCGAGAACAGTCGCCGCAAAGCGCCTCCCTCGGGTTGAAGATTGCAGCGGGATTTCGTTATGGAGCGGCTCCGACCGCGACCGACAACGTTCCCGCACTGGACATCTCGCCAATGTCCAATCCCTTGCAATGTTACCAGGGTCAATACTACTTTGTCGGATTTCAGAATTCCGGTTACCGGAGCTTGTCATTCCGGCATCAATCGCCGGAATCAAGGCGGCATGGACAGTTCGAAGCTCGCCATCCGCGGCACTACCCCTCCCCTCTTTCCCGGCGGGTAGGCCAGCACCCGCACGTGCGCCGCCTGGGCCTGTTCCGCCATCAAACGCAGGCCGATCGCATGCGCCTCGCGCCAGGCTATGCGCGGTTCCTGCAGATTCGGGACCGGAAATTGCGGTAAGTCCGGCATATCGAACAACGCGACCATCGCCGGTTGGTAGACGGTTTCGCTCAAATTGAAGCCGACCGACGACCAAGCGAACACGAACTGCATCAGCCAGGTCCACAAACCGCCGGCCCGATGTAAGTCAATATTTAGCCGAAACGCCGAGGCCGGCCATTTGATTTTCCAGGCGATCGCCCAACGCGACCGGAAGCCGAACTGGGGTAAATCGGGCAGCGGATAGGCTTTGGGTTTGCGTCGCACCGGAAAGGTTAGGTAAAACGCGACAAAGCAATCGACGGTCCATAGCAGCGCGACAATGCCGAATAGCCACGCCCCGACTTCGTCCAAGGCTATCGAATAATGCAGGCTATAGATCACTCGCAGGATGTTGCGGCGGGTCAGTGGCTACAAGCTTTCGTCCTTGGCGTAGTCGAGCAGTTCGCCGGTGTCCGGATGCAGGCGCAGGCTTTGATGAGCCAATTCGTAGGGTTTGCCGGTCGCCGGGTCGAGGCGCGGCGATAATACCGCTTCGAAAGTCCGGCCAGGTTCTCGGTTTAACATCAGTTGGTCGATCCGGGCATTCGGTTCCAACGCCAACGCTTTGTCGCGCAGCATAAAACCGTCCAACATTGCCTGATCGCGGACTTCCACCCGATACAGGTCCGAATTCAGCCAGTCGTCCAATTCGTGATAAAAGGCCAGCACGCAACCGGTCAGCCTGGCCACGCTCAAAAAAATGCCATGTATTAGCCGGCGTAACGATGTACCAAAACTCAGAAGTGTCGCGTCCAGCTAGCTAGCGAACCTGAATTGTTGCGTTACCCGGGAGAAGGCTGTCGTAAAAGTGGAAACAGAATTCTTTCCGCGAGAAAGAGAGCTGGGTAAGGTGGACCTTCGACAGGCACGGGGGCGAACGTTATTAGCGCGTTTCCGTCGCGGAGCCGACTTGAATGTAATAACGCTATGCCATCGAATGTTGTAAAAGGCTACCGGCGAAACGCGCGGGGCTGTATACCGTTATAGCCGTCCGTGGTTTGGCGGAGTTCAGTATTCGATTTTGATGGGGCCGATAAATGAAC
>NZ_JBYMAP010000070.1:0-18655 GCF_057766305.1 Methylomonas sp. BG-2
GGTTTTTCGCCTACAGCGCCGGCAGCCGGCCGACCGGCCGGGTGCATCCGTTGGCGTTGGAACGGCTGGCGGCGGAGGGTATTGTGTTGCCCAACGCGCGCAGTAAAAGTTGGGATGAGTTTGCCGAGCCCGGCGCGCCGAAATTGGATTTTGTGTTTACGGTTTGCGATAACGCGGCGAATGAAACCTGTCCGGTCTGGCCGGGTCAGCCGGTTACCGCGCATTGGGGGGTATTCGACCCGGCCGCCGCCGATCCGCGGGAGCAGCGTATCGCTTTCGCGAAAGCCTACGCCATTCTGGAGCGTAGGATTGCATTGTTTACCAGTTTGCCTTTCGACAGCCTGGAACGCATGGCCTTACAACGCCAACTCGGCGAGATAGGCCGGGTTGAATAAGGCCGTGAACGCCATTTGAATTTTGCCATTTACCAATAGCACATGAATGTATTGTTTCTTTGTACCGGAAATTCCTGCCGCTCGCTGATGGGCGAAGCGATTTTCAACCACTTGGCGCCGGAAGGCTGGCACGCGATCAGCGCCGGCAGCCGGCCGATCGGCCGGCTGAACGACGGCGCGGTGGCGATATTGGCGGAAAAAGGGATTTCCACGGCCGGCTATTACAGCAAGTCCTGGAACGATCTGCCGGTGACGCCGGACATCGTGATCAGCGTTTGCGCCAATGCCGCCAACGAAACCTGTCCGGCTTACCTCGGCCCGGCCTTGCGCGCTCATTGGGGCGTGGACGATCCGGCGCATGCCGAAGGCAGCCCGGAGCAAATCAAAGCCGCTTTCGAAACCGCGTACGGTATCGTGCGTTACCGGATCGAGCGCTTTCTGGACTTGCCGTTGAATGAATTGAAACACGATCCCGAGCGCCTCAAGGCCGAACTGGATCGCATCGGCACGTTGCTACCTTAATCATCTTGTCAGGAGGCTAACCTTATGAAACGTTTCCATATCCACATTGCCGTCGATAATCTGCAACGCAACATTGAATTTTACAGCGCGCTGTTTCAAACCGAACCCAGCGTCGTCCACGACGACTACGCCAAATGGATGTTGGACGATCCACGCATCAATTTCGCGATCTCCAACCGAGGCCGAGGAGCGGGGGTGGATCATCTCGGCATTCAAGTCGAATCTGAGCAGGCATTGACCGACGTTCGGCAGGTGCTACAACAGGCGGCGTTGCCGATTATCGAGCAAAAACAGGCGGCCTGCTGCTACGCCGAATCGGACAAATACTGGACGGTCGATCCGCAAGGCATTCCTTGGGAGGCCTTCCATTCGTTGAAAAGCATTCCGATATTCGGCAAAGATGCCGATTTGCCGACCGACAGCGCCGCGAGTTGCTGCGGTCCGGCCTCGAATTGCAGTCCACTCTGATCGAACAGTCCGAGGTTTTCCACGATGAATTTGCCAGTTTGCCCGCAACCGCGCTTGTCGTTTTTGGACCGCTTCCTGACCTTGTGGATATTCATCGCAATGTCGATCGGGGTCGGTATCGGCTTTGCGTTTCCGGAGCAGGTTAATCGCCTGAACGCCCAGGCTTCGGTGGGTACCACCAATGTCCCGATCGCGATCGGCTTGATTCTGATGATGTACCCGCCGCTGGCGAAAGTGCGTTACGAGGAACTTGGCGACGTGTTTCGAAACGGCCGGGTGTTGGCGCTGTCGCTGGTACAAAACTGGCTGATCGGCCCGTTGTTGATGTTCGGCTTGGCGATCGGATTTTTGGCTGATTATCCGGAATACATGACCGGCTTGATCCTGATCGGCCTGGCCCGTTGCATTGCCATGGTGATCGTTTGGAACGAACTGGCGCGCGGCGATAACGACTACTGCGCCGCGCTGGTGGCGTTCAACAGCGTGTTTCAGGTGCTGTTTTTCGGGGTTTACGCTTGGCTGTTCGTCACCGTGCTGCCGCCGCTGTTCGGTTTGCCGGGCAGTTTGGTGGCGGTGACGATCGCCGATATCGCCCAAAGCGTCTTCATTTACTTGGGGATTCCGTTCATCGCCGGCTTCGCGACCCGTTGGCTGTTGGTCAGGGCCAAGGGCAAGGACTGGTACCAGCAGCGCTTCGTACCCAAAATCAGCCCGCTGACGCTGATCGCGTTACTGTTCACGATCGTGGCCATGTTCTCGTTGAAGGGTGAGTTGATCGTGCAATTGCCGCTGGACGTGTTGCGCATCGCGCTGCCGTTGCTGATTTATTTCGTCGCCATGTTCCTGGTCAGCTTCGCGATGGGCAAACTGGTCGGCGCCGACTACGGCCAAACCACGACGCTGGCCTTTACCGCCGCCAGCAACAACTTCGAATTGGCGATCGCGGTAGCGGTTGCGGTGTTCGGCATCGACAGCGGCGCGGCTTTCGCGGCGGTGATCGGACCGCTGATCGAAGTGCCGGTCATGGTCGGCTTGGTGAGCGTCGCCTTCGCGATTCAAAAACGCTGGTTTGCCGGGCGCTAATTCAGGCAAGCGGCGATAATTCCGGAAGTGACTGATTTTCGAACGGTCCTTGTCAGGGAACGCCCTCTTCGGCAAATTCCTAGCCAATCTGCGTCGGCCGCTGGATGCCGCCAGTTCCCTCTCCGCTGGGAAGGTTGTCGTAAACGGCCGGTTGTGCTGAATGCAATGAAGTTCAACATTTTGGTGCGGTTCGGTTACGTGAATTTTACTTTGCCGGATTGGAAGAAAGACCGTCATACCCGCCGGGAAGCGGGTATCCGGTGTCCTGGATGGCGAACGTCGAACCATTCGTGGTGGCTGGATTCCGGCAATCCATGCCGGAATGACCACCTTCGGTAAGGGGATGCCCGAAATCCGAAAAAGTAGACTTAGCCCAACAGTTTGACTTTTCCGACATCCGCTCGTACTCCATACTCCAATGCCGTTAAGCTAAGCCGTCCGTGGCGAGCCAGTCCAACTATTCGTGGCGAGGCTGTCCAACCTTCGTGGTGAACCTGTCCAACCTTCTTTGGCGAGCCAATCCAACCATTCGTGGTGAGCCTGTCCAACCATTCGTGGTGAGCCTGTCCAACCATTCGTGGTGAGCCAGTCGAACCATGAACGGCTTAACCATTCGCCCTTCGACAGGGACAAACGGTCAATCCTTAACTTAACGAGATTACTCCATTCCAAAAGTCCTAGGGTATCTTGATTTTGGAAACCACTGAGTTTCGCTGAGATACCGTGGCAGGCTGTTGGGCGGCCCCTGAAGGCCTGCCTCGCCCTAAATTCAACCATCGTCGTAGACGCGATATCGACACTAGGCTCGGGTAGTCGGGCCGATAGTAGCCGCGGGCGACACTGCTCGCCTGTTTTTCCAGCCGGTTTGTCGCCGGTTTTGGTTTTTCCCTCTCTTTTTCGACCGCCCATCGCCGGGCGGCGGCGAATGCTGCCCGCCAAACTCGACGGCCCATGGCTATCGCGCCCAATTTGGCTTGTTAGGTGCCGGGTCAGGGATGGCAACGATTCGCCCTTGAAAAACAACGCGCTGCGCCATTCGGCGGTGTTTCGGTGCATTACGCATGTAATACATTTCACGATTCTTTAACAGAGCTGTAACGGAAACTTATTGATTTGTTTGGAATAATTCGCCGCAACCGGGATGGCAGGGAGCCGAGGGATCTCGGTTGAATCGGAAACACAAGGAACAGGGAAGGCTAGCGAATGGAGTGGGCATTTGGAAGACGGTAGGGAGTAGGTTGCAATTCGGAAACATGGTAGCGGGGATAGCGACACCACTCGAGGTGTTAGAAGTTTAGTGAGCAGGTAAGCGTGTAAAAGCCAAACTCGCCGCGAGGCGGGGACGGAAAGTTTCAGGTCTTGGCTTGGGTCGGTCGCCGGGGACGGCGGCGGGCGGTAGGATGCCGACAAACCAAGACGGCTGGGCTGTCACCTTATGTATTTTTAAATCTTAAACATAAGGAAACCATTATGAAATCTTTGAATAAAGCCTTGTTGGCGGCGGCGATGTTTGCTGCCACCGGTGCGGCGAATGCTGCGATCAACAACACCAGTGCCGCCACGGTCGAAGCGTATTTGTCGGTTTACGACAAAAGCCAAACCTTGACCTTCACGTTGGACTTGGGCGTTTTGATGAGCGATCTGATCGCCAACGTCGCCAACGACAGCTACACACTGAGCTACGATTTGAGCGCCAACGACAACTGGAATACCTTTGCCAGCGGCATGGACGCTTCGATGACTAAGTTTGCGGTTGCCGTCGGTTACGGTTCCAAACAGTTGATCACCGGCATGACCGAGATTGCTAAATACAATAGCTTGCAAATCTCCACGGTTCCAGGGACAGCGATCAAAAACCATGCAAATCAGATTAATGGCGGACAAGTCGCTGATAACCCAGGCGCTACCAGCAACGACTACGCCGCGAATCTGAGTTCGTTGGTATATGACTCCGATACTCCGAATACCGGGCAACACAACGACTTCAACAGTATCTTCGGCACCGTCAGCTTGGCCCAAGCCAACATCGCCTACGGCACGTCCGGCGACTTTTGGTATTACAACGGCACTCAAGCTCACACGCTGGCCGCCGGCAAATGGACGCTGGCCGGCAATCTGCTGAGCTTCGGTCCGGCTCCGGCCAACGTGCCGCTGCCGGCCGCGGTGTGGATGTTCGGCGCCGGCCTGATGGGCCTGTTGCGCGCGACCCGCCGCAAGTACGCCGCCGCTTAAGCGGTGTGCGGAGCGGCGTTCGCGCCGCTCCGTTTTTAACGATTATTCATTCGAGGAACTAGCCATGAAAAACTTAGTATTAGGCACCGCGATCAGCGCTTTGTTGGCCGCATCTGGTGTACAAGCCGCGACCGTCAACGATCCGATTCCGGTCGACGGCAACAACCTGCCTATCATCGACGCCAGCCAAACCAACGTGCTGTACCTGTCCGGCGCCTCCGCCGCGGTCAACTTCATCGAAAAGCTGATTACCGATTCCTCGGTACCGGCCGCCGATAAAGTCTGCGACACCACCAAAAAAATCTGGAAATACAAAGACAGCCTGACCGGTTCCGACCAAAACGCTTATTTGTGCACCCGCGCCACCACCAACAGCAACGTGCCGACCAACAAACCGTACATTCTGGTCTACAAACGTAGCGCCGGCGGTTCCGCGTTCGGCGTCAGTCCGATCATCGCCGAAGCCAACGGCGACACCGCTAACGCCACGATCGAGTATTTGAAAATCAGCTCGGCTTGTACCTCCAACACCTTGCCGGTCGCCGGTTCCACGCTGGGCTTGATCACCTGCCCTTACGACTTGGCCGATTCCACCAAATACGTCACCCACATCTCCGACTTCGGTATTTCCGACGTTGACCCGGCGCAATTTACCGGTAACAACGCCCCATTGGGTTATTTGGATGTGTCATCCGACGACGTCACCAAATTGACCGTGAAAAGTGCTTCGGCATTGACTTTCGGCGTGCCGGTCACCAAAAAACTGTATTTTGCATTGCAAGCCGCCCAAATCGCCAACGGTTCCTTGGCCGGCTGCGCGGTTGGTTCCGAAACCGAGGCTTGCATGCCTAGCCTGAGCTCGGCGCAAATCGCTTCTATCCACGCCGGTAGTTGGGCGGATTGGAACCAATTGAAAGTGACCGGTTCCACCGGTTTGTACGACTGGGTTCAAGCCAATGCGGCCGCTTACCTGCCGGGTTCGTCGTTGTTGCACACCTGCCGCCGCGAAAACGGCTCCGGTACCCAAGCCCAATCCAACATCAAATTCCTGCATGATCCTTGCACATCTGCTGCGTCCGCTACGGCTCCAGCTACCGACGCGGTATCCTTGGGTTTCAGCGAAGGCGACGGCTATCCGATGATTCACGAGAACAATACCTCGGGTTCGGTCGGTAACTGCCTGGACGAATTGGACGACGGCAGCAACGCCGCCAACGGCTTCGACAACACTTGGGGCGTACGTTGGGCGGTCGGTATCCAGTCTCTGGAGAAAAAAACCGCGGCTTCCAGCAAATTCCGCTTCGTCAAAGTCGACGGCGTGGCGCCGACCCTGGCTAACGTGGTCAACGGCAAGTACAAGGATTGGGTGGAAAACACCTTCCAATACTGGACCGATCACTTCGCCGACGCCAATCTGAAAAAACTGACCAACGCGATCATTACTTCAGCCGGCGCGCCGGAAGTGATGGCCGCGCTGAACGCCGGTTTCACCCACACCTTTACCGCTACTCCTGGTGCCTACTTGGCCGTACCGACCAGCTTCGCTCCCGAAGCCAATGGTGCGTTCAACGCCAGCCGTCCGGTCAGCCCCTACAGCCACGCGACACCAACCGCGTCGGCTAATGCCTGCCGCGTTCCAACCATTTACAACAACGGCGATGCCAAATTGTAAGGGTTGACTAGGGGGCAATCCCGAACCAGGTCAGGGACGACCGCCTTAAAAAGTGACCGGGGCAGTCGCGGCAACGCGGCTGACCCGGCCGCTTTTTCGGTTTTTACCTGAAAGTCATCGTCGGAGCGGCGCTTGGTCGCGACAAGGCGCCACTCCCACAATGACTGGCATTATCCGGGGTGGCGCGGCGGTTCCGAAATCGCTGATTTACCGGCGTGAATGCCGGTCGGCGCGTCACCGACTTGTCATAAAAGCTTAACTTGAGCGCCCTAAAATGGCGGCTTGCAGGTCTTCATAACGAGGGCCGTTTAGGTTTCATCGGAATTCAATGAGTTTGAACAGTTTCCGCTTCCGCCGGGTCGGGCGCGAAGTATTGATGGCTGCCTGGCTGGCGTGCGGCCTGCAATCCGCGCTCGCGGCCGACCAGGATAGCGCCGCGGCTTCCGGCGGCGGTCCGGCCGAACAGGCTGGCGCGCCGGCCAAATTCGATTTGCTGGAACTGCGCGTCAAGGGCAATACGCTGCTGGACAAAAAGCTGCTCGAGCGCACGGTGTATCGGTTTTTAGGGCCGGACAAAAGCATCGACAACGTCGAATTGGCCAGGGCCGCGCTGGAAAGTCTGTACCAAGCCAACGGCTTTCAAACCGTGTCTGTGGATATTCCCGAACAGGACGTTAAAAACGGCGTCGTCTATCTGCAAGTTGTCGAAGGCAAGGTCTCCAAGTTGCGGGTCAAGGACTCGCGCTATTTCGCATTGGGCAAAATCAAGGCCGGCATACCGGAACTGGCCGAAGGCAACGTGCCCAACATGCCGAAAATGCAGCAACAATTGGCCGATTTGGCCGGCCAATCGCCGGACCGGCAAATTCAGCCGATTCTGCGCGCCGGCGAAACGCCCGGTACGCTGGAAGTGGATTTAAAGGTCAAGGACGAAATGCCGCTGCACGGCCGCGTCGAGCTGAACGGCCGCAATACCTCAACCACCTCGCGGCTGCGGCTGATTTCGTCGCTGCGCTACGACAATCTGTGGCAGGCCTTTCACAGCGCCTCGCTGATGTATCAGGTGTCGCCGGAAAACAACGCCGAAGTGGATGTTTGGGCGGGGACTTACGCGCTACCGCTGTTCGACAGTCCGACTCGATTGGCCTTCTACGCGGTCAGTTCGTCGTCGAACGCCCAAATCGCCAGTGCCGGCGCCTTGTCGGTGATCGGTATCGGCAACATTTACGGCGCTCGGCTGGTGCATCCGTTTAAGTCGCTAACCGACTATTACCACAGCGGTACCTTGGGCGTGGACTATAAGGATTTTAAGGAAGATTTGAATTTGATCGGCGCCGATACGATTAAGACTCCGATCAGCTATTTGCCCTTCCTTGCTCAATACAGCGGCACGTTGAACGGCGACGGCCGCCAGACCAGCTTTGAGTTGGGCGCTCACTGGTCGTTTCGCGGCTTGGGCAACAGCCAGCACGAATTCGAGAACAAGCGCTATCTGGCCAAGGCCAGCTATTTGTATTTAACCGGCGATTTAAAGCATCAGCGCGATTTGCCGTGGGGCATGACCTTAATCAGCCATTTCGCCGGCCAGGCGGCCGATACCCCATTAATCAGCAACGAACAGTTTTCGCTCGGCGGCGCCCAAAGCGTGCGGGGGTATTTCGAGACCCAGGCGCTGGCCGACGATGCGGTGTTCGGCTCGTTGGAATTGCATAGCCCGCATTTGGGCTTGACCGAGTGGGAAGCCATTGACGAATTGAAGTTACTGGCGTTTTTGGACGCCGGTAAGGGTTGGGTCAAGAACGCGTTGCCGGGCAACGCCAAGGGCAATTTCCTCAGCAGCGCCGGCTTTGGCTTGCGCTTTCAGATGTGGAAGCATTTGAGCGGCTCGTTCGATGTGGGTATTCCGTTCAGCTCGTTGGCCCCGGTCAGTAGCGGCGATCCCCGCGTGCATTTCAACATCGCCACCGATTTTTAAACGCTCGATGCGATCGGCGGGATTCGATCGGTGACTATTTTAAATGTAAATAACCGGAGTACAAACCTAGGTTTGTACTCCGGTATTCTCTCTGGATAGTCGGCGTTAAAAATTTAATATTGGTTAAGCCGCTTAAATCCGCCGATATTCGCCGATTCGGCCGATTGAATATCGGCGGCCGCGGGCAGTTAGACCGATAGATGATTTCTTGCGACTCAGTGGGCATTAAGATGGAAGTGATTTACTTCCTCTCTTAATGAAGGGTGTCGTATGAGTCATAAATAAAACCCTCTCCCACCGGGAGGGCAGGGTGAGGGTGTTAAAACAAAGTTTTGCCTTGTAACCCCCCCCATTCACCCCGCGCGGAAAGCGAACTTTTAGGAGTCGTCATCGGGAGTGGGGCTTTGTACTAAGCGCTGACTAATAATGGCGGTCAATTTATTACAAAAATATTTCAGCGATTTTGTTGTTGCGGATTTCGGCTTTAAAGGAATGAATGCTTGGAATTTAATTTATTGACTGTATTGGAAAAAATAATTTCTTATTTTTGTTCCGATTTTTTGTCTGTAATAAATTCGTCATGATTTAAATTTTTAATTCGAGCGATTGCTACTTTAGTACAGTTTTTAGCGGCGGTTGGTCGGATAGATTAATTAATAGAACAATATTAATCCGGCGCTGTCGCTTTTTGTGCTTATTCGTTAATTTGCCTTCGGCGAATTACTTTATTAGAAGGGCTAATTCCATGACCAATAAACCATCGGCTAAATCCAAGGACGTTCAATTTCGATTGAAACCGCTCGCGGCTTGCGTGCGCTACGCATTGGCCGGCGGCCTATTGGTGGGTAACGGCGCCGCGTTGGCCGATTTACCGATACCGGCGGCCGCTTGGGTAAGCAGTGGTAGTGTGCAAGCACCGGTCGTGGACGGGAATACGATGGTGATCAAGCAGATGTCGGACAAAGCGGTCTTGAATTGGCAAAAATTCAACGTCGGCAAGGACAATACCGTCAAGTTCGAGCAACCCGGCACCTCGTCGATCGCATTGAACAAGATTAACGATCAAAACCCCAGCACGATCATGGGCCAGATCGTCGCCAACGGCCAAATCTATCTCTATAACAAAAACGGTTTTATCTTCGACAAGGATTCGGTGGTGAACGCCAATAGCTTCATCGCCACGACCTTGAAGATTACCGACGAAGCCTGGGCGCGCGGCATCACCCGGGTCTACGACGAAAGCAAGGGCGCGGCCCTGGTTATCGAGCCAAAAACGGCGGACGACAAGCTCGATCCGAAAACCGCCGAAATTCTGATCAATGCCGGCGCGAAAATTACGACCGACAAGGCCGGCCGTATCATCATCGCCGCGCCGAAAATTACCAACGAAGGGAGCGTGACCGCCGGCGTTCAAGGCCAAATCATCATGGCCGCCAGCGAAGACAAGGTGTATTTGCAGGCTGCCGACGATCAAAGTCCGTTCGCCGGCTTGCTGGTCGAAGTCGGTACCGGCGGCAAGGTGACCAACACCGGCGACATCGCCGTGCGGCAGGGCAACGTCACCTTGGCCGGTTTCGCGGTCAACCAGGAAGGCCGGGTCAGCGCCACGACCTCGGTCAATGTCAACGGCTCGATTCGCCTGATTGCCAGAGAGAAAATCAAGGACAACAGTCCGGTGTTGCTCGGCACCCAAACCGTTCGAGACGGAGCCGGCAATGACGGGGCCGAACCCAAGGCCGAGGTTCGCTTGGGCGATGGCAGTGTCACCGAAGTGCTGGCCGATGCCGAAGGCGGCAGCGCGATCGACGAACAAAAGCAGTCGCCGTCTTATATCGAAATCGGCGCTCACACGGTAGCCTTGGAGTCGGGTTCGACGATACACGCGCCGGGAGCGACCGTGGTCGTCAACGCGACCGATACGCCCGAGACGCCCGCCAACGGTAATGCCGGCCGGATTTTGGTGGACAGCAACGCCAAAATCGACGTTGCCGGCTACAAAAACGTCAAGGTGGCGATGGAGCGCAATGTCGGCAAGATTTCGGTGCAAAGCTACGATTTGCGTGATTCGCCGCTGCAGCGCGGCGGGATTCTGAAAGGCAAAACAGTGTTAGTCGATCTGCGCAAGGGCACCGATTTGGTCGATGACGACGGGGCCTTGGCCAGGATCAGCCGGACGGTCGAGGAACGCTTGGGCACCGGCGGTAAAATCACGCTGACGTCCGCCGGCGACGTGATCGCCAACGACGGTTCGCAATTCGATATTTCCGGCGGCTCGCTGCAATACCAGGATGGTTATATCAAGACCACTAAACTACTGAACAGCTTCGGCGAAATCGTCGATATCAGCGACGCCGATCCCACGCTACAGTATGTCGGCGTATTCGGTACCGTCGAGGAAAACCACGCCAAATGGGGGGTTAACAAAACTTGGAACTTGTTGGGCTTGTTCGGTAACGGCGTGTTCGAAAATGGCTATACCGAGGGTCTGGCCGCCGGCAGTTTGAAGATCTCGGCGCCCCGGCTGGCGTGGGGCGGCACGTTGACCGCCGGCTCCGAGGCGGGCGTATACCAGCGCGCTTCGGCCAACGCGGCGGCCAACGGCAGCTTTGAGATCGATTTGGCGCAATTTCAGGACGCGCAAAAAACCGTGCAAAACGTTCAGTTCGTCGATAGCGCCGGCCAAGTGGCGTTGTCGCTGGACGACGACTTTCCGAAGAATGGCGAGACCGATCTCGACCTGAAAATCGCCGCCGCCACGCTAACGCGCTCCGGCGTCGGTGGCGTAACCGTGAAAACCCGCGGCGATGCCGCGCTCAATACCGACATCACGATGGCACCAGGCGGTAGTCTGAGCGTCGAGGCGACCAACATCGCGGTCAACGGCGATTTCAAGGCGTCCGGCGGCAAGCTGAACCTGCAAACCGATATTTCGGAGGTCGCGAATGACGGCGATTTGGCCGAGCAGGGCCGGATTATCTTGGCTTCCGGGGTCAGCGTGGATGTCTCCGGTACCTGGGTCAACGATCTACGCAGTGGTTCGAACGGAACGCCGACCGATCCGTTACTGATCGACGGCGGTAGCGTGGCGATTCGCGCCAACGGTGACGTGATTCTTAAGGCCGGCGCCAAAATTCTGGCCGACGGCGGTGCCTGGTTGCCGGTCAACGACGACTTGCAGGCCGGTCGCGGCGGCGAAATTACGCTGGCGGCGGAAGGCAGCACCGGTGGTTTAATCTCGACGCTGACTCTGGACGGTGAAATCTCCGCCTACGGCTTGGAACAGAACGGAATCCTGAATCTGACCAGCGGCAACATCCTGATCGGCTCGCCCGACACCACCGACGACATTGCCGATACCTTGGTGCTGGGTACCTCCGCCGGATCGTTCGACTTGTCCAAGCGGTTGGCCTTTCGCGAAATCAATCTGAGCGCCGACTTTGGCGGCTTGACGGTGAAGCGTAACGTCGATTTGAATCTGCGCCAGCGCAATCTGGAATTGACCGCCGGTTACCAGAACGCGGCGACCGGCCGTTCGATACGCGGATTCAGCCGGACCGTCGAATTGGCCGATCATTTGCGGCAGGCGGTCACGTTGACCTTGAAAGGCTACGCCGGCGTCGCGATGGAAACCGGTAGCCGTATCGTTGCGGATACCGGTTCGACGATTGGATTGACCTCGACGGCCGGCAGCGTCTTCGTCGATGGCACTCTGCAGGCGGCGGCCGGTAAGATTAACTTGGCCATCATCCCGGCCGCCAATTTGGAATACGACCCGACTCAAACCATCTGGATGGGCAACCATGCCCGCTTGGATGCGCGCGGCGTCGCGGTGAGAGAACTGGCGGACGCTTACGGGAACCGGGGCGGTCAGGTGCTGGATGGGGGCGAGATCAATTTCGACGCCAAGCGCGGCGCGGTGGTGATTACCGATGGCGCGGTCCTGGACGTTTCCGGTACCGTGGCAACCGTCAGTGTCGAGCGTTCCAATACCGTTTCGGCGGCGGCCTTCGTCAAACAAACCTTCGCTTCCAATGCCGGCAAGATTTCGATTAAAGCCGCCGACGGCATCGTTATCGACGGCGAGATGCGGGCTTACGCCGGTTCGGCCGGCGCGCACGGCGGCCGATTGTCGCTGCGCTTGGATCGTTCGGAATTGAACCGACCGATCCCTCCGCTGGTGCCGTTCCCGGATGGTCCGTTGGTCATCAACGTCAGTCAGAGCGGTAAGCGCCAATCCAAAGAGGACTTGATATTCGGCGACGCCTACCCGGACGACGCTATCGGCGTCGCGAGCATCGGCGCCGATCAGATTGCCGCCGGCGGTTTCACCGACCTGAGTTTGGCCGTGAACGGAGCGCGGGGCGATGCGGCGGTGGTCTTCGTCGGCGATGTCAATCTGACCGCGGCGGAACGCATCCATATCGATGCCGCCGAATTTCGTTCGGACGGCGCCGACGCCGGCTCGACCGTGTTGAATACCACCTATTTGGAGCTCGGTTCCGATAAGCTGCGCGCGATTGCCGACAGCGCCGAAACCGGTACCGGACAGTTCATCGGCAACGCGCAATGGATACAACTGACCGGTGCCAGTCAGTGGAACGGTTTCCAACGCGTTACGTTGAACAGCGCGCACGATATTCGCGCGATCGGCGTCCGCGAGGAAAGCGACGACCAGCGCAGCTATGTCGGCGCGTTGGTGACGGCCGGCGATTTGTATCTCAACGCCAGCCAAGTGTATCCCAGTACCTTGACCGACTTTACTTTCGCGGTGCGCGGCAACCCGGACGGCAAACTGGTGATTACCGGCAGCAACACCGATGCGACGCCGTTGTCTGCGGCCGGTTCGTTGACTTTCGAGGCGCCGGTGATTAGCCAGCAAGGCGTGGTCAAGGCGCCGTTTGGAGCGATTCGATTTCAGGCCGGCGATACGTTAACGCTGGCATCCGGCAGCGTGACGTCGGTATCGGGTATCGACCGGCTGACCGCGACCGAGTTGCTGATTCCATTCGGCGTGGTTCAGGGCGGTACCGACTGGTTATACACCTTGGACAACACTCGAAACCGGATTTGGAGCGCGGCGCCGGAAAAACGCATCGTCATGGATGCGCCGGAAATCGATGTGGCTGGCGGCAGCCTGGTGGATTTGGCCGGCGGCGGCGATTTGCTGGCCTACGAATTCATACCTGGCGCGGGTGGTTCCTACGATTACTTGATGCCGGGCAGCGGCAGCTACCAGGGCGGATTCGCCATTTTGCCGAGCTTGGGGGCGGAAATCAGCCCTTACGATCCCTACGAAAGCAGTGGCCTGGATTACCCGCTCGGCGCCACGATTTATCTGGAAGCCAGCGGCGATCTGCCGGCCGGCGAGTACGCGATTCTGCCGGCGCATTATGCTCTGCTGCCCGGTGCTTATCTGATTACGCCGGTCGCGAATACCCAGGACCAAGCCATTACCCAGTACACGCCGGACGGCCGAGCCATCGTATCCGGCTATTTCGCCCAGGCCGGCGGCGATATCCGCGACGCGCGAACCAGCGGGTTTTTGGTCGAATCCGGCACCGACGTGCGTAAGTACTCGGAATATCAAACCTATACCGCCAACAGTTTTTACCAAGATCGGGCCAAGGCGAATGACACGGCGGTACCGAATTTACCGATGGACGGCGGTCAGGTCTCTTTAATCGCGCAGACCCGATTGGTGATGGAAGGCGAGTTCATGTTGCAAGCCTTGCAGGGCGGCCGCGGCGCTCGAATGGACATCGCCGCCAATAACATCCGTATCGTCGCCAACCGATCGGACGAGGCGGCCGACGCGGGAACCTTGGAGATTCTGGCTGAGGATTTGAGCGGGCTGAATGTCGAAAGTCTGCTGCTTGGCGGTGCGCGGGACCGCAATTCGGAAACCGGTGAGACGGCGGTTGATGTCAGCGCCGATAGCGTGGTGTTTGCCGAGGGCGTCGATCTGCGCGGCGCCGAGATCATCGCGGCCGCCAAGACCTTGGTCGAGGTGCAAGCCGACGTCAGTTTGGATGCCGACCGGACAGTGGTCGGCGCGGACAGTGTGTTTAACCTGGTCGGTAACGGGGCGCTGCTACGTTTGTCCGGCGGCGATCAAATCGAGCTGAACCGCACCGAAACCGACGGCGCGGCCGGCGATTTGTTGATTGCCAAGGATGCGCTGCTGCACGCCGCTTCTTCCATGCTGTTGGATGCTTCTCACGCCACCCAATTACAAGGCGATATTCGGATGGAGGGCGGTTCGCTGAATTTGGCCGCCAATAGCGTCAATCTCGGCGCGGTGGATGGTTTGAGCGGCGAGGCATTGAATCTCTCGAACGCCAAACTGGCCCAGTTAAGCGTGGACGAATTGGTACTGACCGCGCGCGACAGTCTCGGATTCTACGGCAACGTGGATTGGCGCGGCGAGCGTTTGGCGATTAACGCCGCTGGTTTGACCGGCCACGGCGCGGCCGGCGATGTCGCGACTATCCGAGCCGGAACGCTGGCTTTCGCCAACAGCGGCGCGGCGCAAAATCACCAAACCGTTGACGGCGCCGGCCGCTTGGCGATCGTTGCCGACAAGGTCGAGACCGGTGCCGGCCGGTTTGCCGTACAGGGTTTCGAATCGGTCGATATCACCGCGAATCAGCAAGTCCGCGCTACCGGCGACGGCGAGTGGGTGGTCGCGGCCGATCTGCGGGTCGCGGCCGGCGGTTTCGGCGCCGACGGCGGAGCCAGCTTGAACATCGATGCCACGGGATACGATGCCCAGTTCGCCAACCTGGCGGGGGCTGCCACGATTACCAGCGGTTACGGCGCCGAATTGGCCGTGACCGCCGACCGCATCGATTTCGATAGCCGGGTGGTGTTGCCGTCCGGTGGGTTGAAATTGCATGCCTTGAGCGGCGACGTGAACTTGGGCGAGCATGCCCAGCTTGATTTGGCCGGCCGGGCCGTCAAGTTCGGCGATGTCGAGCAATACACCCAGGGTGGTCGCTTCTCGGCGCTGGCCGATCACGGCGGCATTGTCGCGGCGGCCGGCTCGCTGATAGACCTGGACAGCGGCGGTGGCGACGCCGAGGGCGGCAGCCTAGAAATACGGGCTTTGGAGAAATCGGCGTCCTTGCAAGGCGAACTGCAAGCCAAGTCCGGCAGCGCGGCGATCGAGGTCGGCGACTTCGCCGCCGGCCAGGGTTTCGATGCGTTGACGCAAAAGTTGAACAGCGCCGGCATCGATCGTTCGATTTACCTTCGGGTCGGTCAGGCCGACATCGTACAAAGCCAGTCCGGCTCGGTCAGCGCCGAGCAAGTGACGCTGGTGGCCGATACCGGTTCGATCGAGTTGGCCGGCACCGTAAACGCGGACGCCGCCGACGCGGGCGGCAGGATCAAATTATATGCCGGCGACGAAGTGGTACTGGCCGCCGGCGCGAAGTTGTCGGCGCGCGGTACCGGCGACGGCGCCAAGGGCGGTTCGGTGCTGTTATCCAGCGTCGATAGCGACGGCGACGGAATTTCCGGCGTCGCGGTGGGGGCGGGCAGCAGTATCGATGTGCACGGTAACGGCGCGGCAGGCGGCGACGTGACGCTGCGCGCGTTACGCGACGGCAACGGGGTTAGGATACAGCCGGTCGCCGGCACGGTCAGCGGCTACAAGACCTTTTATGCCGAGGGCGTCGCCAAGTACGCCAACGCCGATTTGGGCGACGACGGCCGCATCGACGCCGCCGACATCGCCAAAATCAAGGCCGATACCGCCGCTTACATGACCGAAGCCAACATGGCGGCGGTCGCGGACCAGTTGGGCCAAGGCATCCGCTTGCTGGCCGGCGTCGAGATCGATTACCACGGCGATCTGACCTTAAAGGACCGGTGGGATTTGGCGGATTGGCGCTACGACGAAAACAGCGACGACAATGTCTGGGACGACGTGCCGGGGCGCTTGGTGATTAGGGCCAGCGGCGATTTCACGCTGGATCAATCGTTGAGCGACGGATTTAAAAACGTCACGTTCCAATACGACAACTTCGACGGCACCACCAAGTCGGTGACGATCATCGATAAATTGCAGAGCGGCGCGTCCTGGTCCTACCAATTGACGGCGGGCGGCGATTTGACCAGCGCCGATTCGGATAACGTGTCCGGAAATGGGGATTTGACGCTGACCAGCAACGTCAAGGTTAGAACCGGTACCGGCGACATTCAGCTGAACGCCGGCGGCGATATTGTGATTTCAGGCGGCGAGACTGTCGATAACCGGCTGGCTTCGGTCGCCGCGAAAGGCGGCACGGTTTTGGCCGTCAGTGACGCGTCGGCTTGGAAGGCCGGCGGCTACCTATCCGGTTCGGGGATTGCCGCCGGCACCTATATTACCGATGTCGATGCCGGCGGGATTGCGCATACGACTTCGGCATCGGCAATCAATCGCAGTCTGTCGCTGCGGCTGGACGACAGCACGGCGGCCGGCTGGCAGGTTGGCGATTATTTGACCGGCAACGGCATCGCGTCGGGTACGACCATTACCGATATTAACCTGGTCGGTGTCGCGGCGCGAACCACGGCGTTGGCCGCTAAGAACACCAAGAGTCTGAAAGTCGCCGATGTCAGCGGTTGGGTAGTCGGCGATTATCTGACCGGAAACGGTGTGGCGGCCGGGACTCAGATCACCGCGATCAACGTTAACACCAAAACCGTCACGATCAACAACGCGCTGACCGCAGCAGTATCGGCCAACTCAACCTTGACGACGCTGCCTTCGGTGCATTTAAGCACGGCGACGACCAAAATCATTACCGCCAATTCCGACATTTCGACGTTGGCGACGGTAACGCTCAGCCAGGCCACGTCCCTGCAGATAGCCAATAACACCAAACTGACCGCCACTTATACGCCGGCATCCGTGTATAGCGCCGGCACGACGACCCAAACCGCCCCGTACGGCACGCTCAGCGATCGGGCGGTCGCGGTGTTTTTCTATAGCGAGTATCCGGTGGATGGCGGTAATGTCGGATTGGCGGCGGCGGGCAATATTCAGGGCACGGTCAGCAACAATAATTACAACGATTGGTTGCTACGCATCGGTGAATGGTCGGATCAGGAGCAAACGAAGCCGACCGCCTGGGGTGTGGCGTTGGGCTATATTCCGGGCGCGGCCAGCAACACGCAACCCGGCAAGGCGCCGATGCCGTTGTTCCAGCAAAACGTTGGCGCTTTCGGCGGCGGCGCGGTCAACGTTAAGGCTGGCGGCGATATCAACGATCTGGAAGTGGTGATGCCGACCACCGGTAAGCAGGTCGGCGACGCCAACGCCAGTCCTAATTTGAGCGGGTTTAGCACCAACCAAGTCGAAATCGGTGGCGGCGGCACGTTGGCGATCCAGGCCGGCGGTAATGTCAATGGCGGTATGTTTTATTTGGGTCAAGGCCAAGGTTCGGTAAGCGCTGGCGGATCTATAGGTGGCGGCAGTCAGTTCGCCGACGGTCCGGCACTGTTGATGGGCGATACCCGTTTCGATATTTCGGCCGGGAACGACGTGACGCTGGCCGGCGTCACCGATCCGATGATCGCCGACGATGGAGAAGTGAATTTTTTCAGCTACGGCGCCAATAGCGGGTTGACCTTGGCGAGTTTGGCCGGTGACATTACGCTGCACAGTAGCGCGGCTAAATTGCTTTCGGTGCTGATTCCCAGTGGAACCGGCCCGCAACAGTCGTTGGCTGCCTTATATCCGGGGTCGTTGGATGCGACCGCGTTTGGTGGGAGCATTGGATTGGCCGACGAAATTATCCTGTTTCCGGCGGCGACCGGCAGCTTGAATTTATTGGCGGAAGGTGATATCGGCGCAGAGGACTTATTAAACGATCCCTTGGGTGTCTCCGATGCCGACCCGGCGCTCGCGCCGGACGCCACCGCGCCTTTGAGTCGGTCGTCGATGAAGGATTTGGCGGGCGCCTTCAATCCGTTCGGGAATTCGCCGCTGGCGCACGCCACCACGCCTATCCATGCCGGCGATACGCAACCGGCCCGCTTGGTGACCCGTAGCGGCGACATCAAAAATATTAAGTTGGTGCTGGCGACCAAAGTCTTGGTGGATTCCGGTCATGACATCCTGAATCTGGCGGTGTCGGCGCAACACGCCAATGCCGATGACGCCAGCTTGATCAAGGCGGCGCGCGATATTCGTTTCAGCAGCACTCGGAGCTCGATCGGGTCCTTGCTGTCTAACACCGCCAGTATCGAAATCGGTGGCAGCGGTGAAGTGCTGGTAAGAGCCGGTCGCGACATCGATTTGGGTGCGTCCAACGGGAT
>NZ_JBYMAP010000071.1:0-18245 GCF_057766305.1 Methylomonas sp. BG-2
TCGCCTCCAGGAGAAATTGCAAGACATGTTGTGTTGCTACCTGCGTCACTTTCTACAATCTTAACATTCACTCCCTCTTGGACACGCGGCACTACTTTATTCGGTGCCAAAGCGCAGCCCATAATGTCAACAATGAAATCACCATTGTTAATAGCGGTTTCAGGGTTTTTTCGAAGCGATGCTAACTTAGACATAACTATACCTTTTCAATTTGTTTTTCTTTAACGAAAACTTAGTGGTAACCGAAGAAAGTTTCGGTAGCGAGAAATTTAGCCACAGGAGATAAAGGAGTACGATAACCCTCCGAATTCCGTTTGAGAGATCAAAAATCCCGTATCTTTATTCAAACCCATACCCAAACTCCCCACCCTCGACCTTGACATGCACCCGCTCGATCGGCGTGCCTTCCATCATCCGGGTCAAAAACTCCTCGCTGATTTTCGGCAACACGGTATTGGTCAGGATCGCGTCTATCATCCGGCCGCCGCTTTCCAGTTCGGTACAGCGGCTGGCGATCAGCTTGATGACCTCGTCGTCGTAGCTGAACGGTACTTTGTGGGATTCCTCGACCCGCTTTTTGATTCGATTGAGCTGCAAGCGGGCGATCGCGCCGATCATTTCGTCGCTGAGCGGGTAGTACGGAATGACAACCAAACGGCCCAACAACGCCGGAGGGAACACCTTCAACAAGGGTTCGCGCAAGGCTTTGGCGATGCCTTCCGGTTCCGGCATCAGATCCGGGTCCTTGCACAGATTCGCGATCAGGTCGGTACCGGCGTTGGTGGTCAGCAGGATCAGGGTGTTCTTGAAATCGATGACCCGGCCCTCGCCGTCTTCCATCCAGCCCTTGTCAAACACCTGGAAGAAGATTTCGTGGACATCTGGATGGGCTTTTTCGACCTCGTCCAGCAATACCACGCTATAAGGCCGGCGCCGCACCGCTTCGGTCAGCACCCCGCCCTCGCCGTAACCGACGTAACCGGGAGGCGCACCTTTCAGCGTGGAAACGGTGTGCGCTTCCTGGTATTCGCTCATGTTGATGGTGATGACGTTTTGCTCGCCGCCGTACAAGGCCTCGGCCAGCGCCAGCGCGGTTTCGGTCTTGCCGACGCCGGAAGTACCGGCCAACATGAACACGCCGATCGGCTTGTTGGGGTTGTCGAGACCGGCGCGCGAGGTCTGGATGCGCTTGGCGATCATTTCCAGCGCGTGGCGTTGGCCGATGATGCGCTGTTCCAGATTGTCCGCCAATTTCAGCACCGTCTCGATTTCGTTTTTGACCATCCGGCCGACCGGAATGCCGGTCCAATCCTGCACCACCGAGGCGACGGCCTGATGATCGACGGTCGGCAGTATTAGCGGCGATTCGCCTTGTTGTTCGTGTAACTGAGCTTGCAAAGCCTTCAGTTCCTCGAGCAACGCGTCGCGATCCTCGCCGCCGGCCTCGGCATCGCTGGCGCCATCGACCGCGTGGCCGGCCGCGCGGAGCTTGCCGCGCAAAGCCAAAATCTTGGCGACCAATTCTTTCTCGATGTTCCAACGCTCTTCCAAACCCACCAAGCGCTCGCGTTCGGCAGCCAGTTTTTCGTTCGCCGATTCCTCCCGCCCCGCCACTTCAACGCCGACGGCTTTCTCGCGGCCGATAATCGCCAATTCGGTTTCCAGCGCGTCGATGCGTTTGCGGCAATCGTCCACTTCGGCCGGTACCGCATGCTGGCTGACGCCGACGCGGGCGCAAGCGGTGTCCAGCAAGCTGACCGCCTTATCCGGCAATTGCCGCGCCGGAATGTAGCGATGCGACAGTTTGACGGCGGCTTCCAGCGCCTCGTCCAGAATCAGGACTTGATGGTGTTTCTCTTGCACCGATACCACGCCGCGCATCATGCCGATGGCTTTGGCTTCGTCGGGTTCGTGAACTTGCACGACTTGAAAGCGGCGGGTCAAGGCCGGATCTTTTTCGATATGCTTTTTGTATTCGGCCCAGGTCGTGGCCGCCACGGTGCGTAGCGCGCCGCGCGCCAATGCCGGTTTCAGCAGGTTGGCGGCGTCGCCGGTCCCCGCCGCGCCACCGGCACCCACCAGCGTATGCGCTTCGTCGATGAACAGAATGATCGGTTTCGGCGAGGCCTGAACTTCTTCGATCACTTGGCGTAGGCGGTTTTCGAATTCGCCCTTCATACTGGCGCCGGCCTGCAATAAGCCGACATCCAAGGTGCGCAAACTGACCTCGCGCAACGACGGCGGCACGTCGCCGGCGACGATTTTCAACGCGAAGCCTTCGACGACGGCGGTCTTGCCGACGCCGGCCTCGCCGGTCAGGATAGGGTTGTTCTGGCGGCGGCGCATCAGAATATCGATGACCTGCCGGATTTCCTCGTCGCGGCCGACGATCGGATCGATTTTGCCGTTGCGAGCCTGTTCGGTCAGATCGACGGTAAACTGCTTCAAGGCCTCTTGCTTGCCCATCGCCGCCGGCGCGATCGCGCCGCTGGCTTCGCCCGGCGTCGCGGCGATATGCGAACCGTCGCTGGCCGCCAAGCCTTCTTCCGGAGAACCGGCGGTGATTTTCGGGAATTCGTCGGTCACGGTATCCGGTTTCAGTTTGTCGAACTCGCGGGAAATACCGATCAATTCGTTGCGCAGCGCCTTGGTTTTCAGCATCCCGATCAGCAAATGGCCGCTACGTACTTGGTTTTCGCCGTATAACAAGGTGCCGTAAACCCAACCGCGCTCGACGCTGTCTTCGATATGCGGCGAGAAGTCGGAAATGGCGGTGGAACCGCGCGGCAGCTTGTCCAGTGCCGCGGTGACTTCCTTGGCGATCACCGAGCCGTCCAGCCCGTAATGCTTGAGCAGACGGTGAATATCGGAGTCCGGCAATTGCAGCAATTGGCTCAACCAATGCACCAGTTCGACATAAGGGTTACCGCGCAATTTGCAAAACACCGTCGCGCTTTCCACGGCTTTGTAGCAAACCTTGTTTAACTTCCCGAACAGCTTGACTCGGCTAATTTCCGCCATCGTTGGTTCCCATAATTATCGTTTTAGGTATCGCTCATCGGGCGCCGACAGCGGCGATGAACGGGTTAAGCGTTAAATCGTCGGCATCGGCGCCGGATGAGCGCGGGCCCAACCACAGGCTCCACCCCAGTTGCCCGCCACCGCGCTCGCCCAAAGCCGCCGGTTGAGCCGGCTGTCCCAAACAGAGCTCGGCCGGCACTTGATCGGCGTGCAAACTCAGTTGAGCATCCCATACCCACTCGTCGCCGGCGTACTGCCGGACGATAGCCACCAATTGCGGCAGCAGGGTCCCGCCAGGCAACAGCGCCAAATACAGAACCAGCGGCAACGGTCCCAGCACGACTCTGAATTTATGCTGGCGAGCGAACACGCTGGCACCGATCACAGCGGACTGTCCTAGCGCGGCAGTGGCCAAACTCAAGCCCAGGCGGGTTTGTTCGCGCGGCTGGATGTCCATCCATTCACCGACGAATTCGGCGATCTGGACCTGAACCCGCAAAACGTCGGAAAGAATAGACCGCAGCCCATCCGGATGCTTGGCTTGGCCGGAAAAATGGCCGGCATAAAATAGCCGGGCCCGATCCGGCAGCGCGTCGCGATCCTGGAATGCCGGGCCGGCCGTGCCTTGCAAGGCCGCCACGTAGAAACCGAAACGGTCGCTCGCGGGTCTGTCGTAGTTCACCTCCGGCCGGGCATTGGCCCAGGCCCGGTAAAACAGCCCGATCATCCGGTGGTGGAACACGTCGACAAAGCGTGCAAAGGTCGGGTCGTGGTGATGACGCAGGCGCTCGCGGGCATACTCGGTCAAATGCAAGGGCAAGGGTCCGTTGGGACCGAACAAACCCATGAAATTCACCGCCAAGCGCGGCTTAGCGCCGTCGGCGTGGTAGCGAGCCACCGTCGAAGCCGGGAATTCCAGTTCCGGCTCCTGCGACAAATGCACCGGATCGTCGGCGGCTTTAACGCTGGTTCCCAGCCGAGGCTTGTCGGGATTGGCGCATTCGATCAAGCGCATCGCCTCGAAAAAATCGAACCGCGACGCATCCTTGATCAATTCGGCCATTAAATCGTGTGCCGACATCCCATCCTCGCTGGCCAACGCGCCACCTCGCCTCTATCGGTACTGCGAATCACGGTTTCGACGAACGAATTGATCGACACGTACCGGCTGAAGAAGCGTTCCAACACCGTACCCAGCAGAAAATAACCGCCTCCCTCGAACGCCGACTCGTCCAATACCACGGTAATTTCCAGTCCGCGGCCAAAGACCATGGGCCCTTTGACATCGATACGCCTGACCACGTTACCGGCGTTGACCGATATCACGCCCTCGATCTGTTTTTTGACAGCCGGCTCGCGCTGATCGGCGTACAGGCTCAATAATTCGCGCAACGCGCCGGCACCGATTTTCGAATCGCTATCAATCAGCGACAGATAATTCAACGATAAATGGTTCACCAAGCGCCAGACCGAGTCCGCTTCGTAGGCCGCCGGCAACGGCCGGGTAGGCCCGACGATGCAGCGCACCGCTTTGACCGGAGCGCTAATCTGCAACGTAAAATCGGTATCGCTCAACCCAACCGGCATCACCAGCGGCAAATCGCGATTGGTGCAGAGCGTCTCCAAACCCAATTGCGCCAAATTGCCGGCGTACGGCGCTTCGGCGGCATCGACCAACGCGACGAAAACCTCGCTGCCGATATAGCTGGAGCGCACGCCCTTACGCCGCTGCCTGGACGACAACACCCGTTTGACCCGCCTGAGCGAATAGAAGGCCGTCTCGCCGTGGCCCTGGTAGGCGGTTTTCGAACCGTAGAAGGGCAGGAAAGCGCGTTCGCTGCCCTGATCCTTGCTATACCCGGTCACCTCGGCAACGCTGTAGACTTCGTAATCCATCGGGCGACTGCGGTCGACGACGATGTGGTATTCGGATTGGCGCTGGTCGATCTGCAATCGATCGGTCCGCTTTGGGAATAAATTGATCGCCGGAGCGCAAAACAAGGCCAGATTGTTTTGATCCAGTACGTTGATCAACTGGGCGTCGCTGCGGTCCAGCAGCACGAACACTTCGAGTTCCTCGCCGTCGCACGTCGCCGCCAGCTCGGCCAAGCCGTCCAACTCGATGAACAGATACCGCTCCGGAAACGCGAAATATTCCTGCAGAATTCGGTAGCCGTCGAACGATCTCGGTGTTTGTTGCAATAAGGCCTCTTCCGGTTCGAAACCCATTCCTCGCACGCATTGGCGACCGCCATCCATATAACGCACCGTGGAACCACTGGCTTGCGCGTGTTTTCCAGCGATGCCGACAACATTGGCCAACAATTGTTCGTAGAGCCGGTAGGGAATGTTGCCGGCACCACGCAGGAACAGCGGCAAGCGGTCGAGCGCGATTTTGTTGAATTTGGCACCGCCCAAGCTGCGTAGCACAATGCGTAACGCCGCCTTGACCGGCGCGGCATATTTGCCGGCCGACAAACCGTGGCTCGAAACCGCCGCCAGGGTCGGTAAATATTCGAGCTGGCCGACCTGTAACGGCAACAATTCCACCGCTTGCGAGGTGCGATATTCGCACGCGGTCTGTTCGCCCTTGGCAATTTGCGAACGCAGCACCGTCCCTTTGGGAATCGTCACGCCGTCGGCCAGGGCCGCTTCGGCAAAATCCGGTTTGAACTCGACCACAGCCATCGACGGCGTTGCCGACAGATAGTGCGGGTAAACGATTTGCAGCAACTGCTGGGTAAAATTGGGAAACTCGGCGTCTACCTTGAGCTGCACCCGCGCCGCCATAAAGGCGAAGCCTTCGAACAAGCGTTCGACATAGGGATCGGAGCATTCGAACGTGTCCAGACCCAAGCGGCTGGCAATCTTGGGATATTCGGCCGCGAATTCGGCACCGACCTCGCGCACGTATTGCAGCTCGCGGTTGTAATATTTCAGCAACTTGGGGTCCATCGCCTAACCGTCCCAATCTTTCACGGTGATCTCCCCGGTTTCCAAATCCAGATCGCTCCGGATATATAAATGCACGGGTAGCGGTTGCGCCCACAAGTCGCCTTCTATCCGAAACGACAGGGCTTTATTGCTCATTTGTTCGCTGTCCTTGATCAATTCGACGCTGAGGCTGTCGGCCAAAATCCGCGGCTCGAAGTGAGCGATGGCTAACTTAACCTTGGTTTCGACCTTACGCACGTCAATGCCGGTCACCGCCACGCCGGAAAACACCGGCGAACCGAAATTGATCACCGAACGCGCGGCGTGCGGCACCTCGGACAAATCCATCATGCTCTCCAGCGCGGCGGTGTTGAGTAACCAGCTCAAATCGCGCAACACGCTTTGCCGCAACTGGCGTAACGACATCACCCGCTGTTCGCGCGCCTCGCTCCGGTTCTCCGGCGCCTCGTCGGTCAGGCGATCCAGCAACGAAGGCTGCAGGCGCTCGGAGTGCAACAATTCGGCCATTTCGTTTGCGCCTACTCGCCAGTCATTTCGATGACGCGCAAATCCAGCAAGGCGTAATCGTCGACATCGGTGGCCAACAGACGTTGCCCAATTCCGTGAACGATGCCGTCGGCAACCGGCTGCCAGTCGGTCAGGCGCGACAGGCGTAATCGCGGGTCGTCACAGGCGTCCGAACCGGAATAGCGGGTCGGAATCAAACCGTCCGCTTCGCCGCCATTGACCCAGGTAAAGTGGGCCGGAACCCAAACCAAATCGCGCAAATCCGTGGGCGGCTCCAACTGAATCTTGCCGATTTGCATAAAAGGGATCCAGTAATAGCGACCATTGACAATCGCCTCCAAGCATGGTCCCAGCCGGCTATCGGCATCGGCGATCCAGGCGAACGGCGTACCGTCGACACTGCCCGAGGTAGCCGGCGCCAGTTCCATGGCCTGGGCGCGCATCTCGACGGCCTGTTGGTAATTGCCGTGATTTTCCAACTTTAGCGCTTCCAGCAACAAAGCCAGCCATTCCCGCGGCTCGCCAAAAATCAGTGGTGTTTTCAAGCTGGCGAAAACATCCTTGCGCAATGCCTCGCATTGCAATACTTGTTCGTAAGTGCCGACCATCAGCAGGGTGGACTTGTCCAGATCCCGTAACACGTTCAATTGGGTCAGGGCTTTGTCCCATTGACCGATCAGGCAATAAAGCTGAAACAGCAAGATGCGGGATTTAGGCTCCGCGGGGTTTTGCCGGATGAGTTGTTGCGTGTTCCGCAACGCCTCGTCCAAGTCGCCGTCGGCAATCAAGCGTGAAACGTCCTGCATGGATGACTCCAGAAAATGGAAAAACCCCGGCGGAGAACCGCCGGGGGAAGGCCCTTATACGGTTTCGTTGGCTTTGACGCTCCAACCTTTGAACGCGCCGGTAATCGGTGCCTCGCCTTCGCCGAACGAGTTGTATTTCATTTTGATTTCATTGAAATTAATGGAAATATTCTCGTGCGGACGATCGCCGCCGCTACCTTGGCTGTAACTGCTGATAATCGCGTCCGCCAGCTCGATTTCCAGGTAAACCTGGCCCTTGGCATCGCTGCCGCCGGTTTGGATGAAGTGAATGGTGGCAGTGCCCAAACTTTTGCCGCAAATGGCTTGCATCCACAAGTCCACGGACGCCACGTCCATGCTTTTCGCTATCGTTACTTCCGAGAACGATGGATTGCTGGTATCGCGATCCTTACCGCCGCCGCTTTGCGAAATCGCGCGGCCGACGCCCATGCTCAAGCTGTCCAGCGTAATCCAGTCGGTGTGGCCGGCTACGGTGCTGTCGCCTTTAATTTCGGTTGCGAATTTTAATAAAATCATGGTGCTCTCCTTTCCGATCAAGTTTTAAGAAAAAATTTAGCGGGTATCGTTACCCTGGGATTTATAGCCCCGGCGCACCGGGATATATAAAACATCTGTCCGCTGGCGGCGGCCCAAGCAGCCGGGCGCCGCCAACGCATACCTAGCTCGGTTCGCCAAACCGGTCTAACCCTTCTGCGACGGTAATTTAGAGGTCAAACGCAAGGACACCGTCAACCCTTCCAATTGATAATGCGGCCGCAAAAAGAACTTGGACTGATAGTAACCCGGGTTGCCCTCCACTTCCTCGACGACCACCTCCGCGCCCGCCAACGGCCGGCGCGCCTTGTCTTTTTCGGTGGCCACCGCCGGATTGGTCAACACGTACTGGCTGATCCAAGTGTTCAGCCAAGCTTGCATGTCTTGACGCTCCTTGAACGAGCCGACTTTATCGCGGACGATGCACTTCAGATAATGCGCAAAGCGGCAAGTCGCGAACAAATACGGCAAGCGGGCCGCCAAATTGGCGTTGGCGGTGGCATCGGGATCCTGGTATTCAAACGGTTTTTGCAAGGACTGCGCGCCGATGAATGCCGCGAAATCAGTATTTTTCTTGTGCAGCAACGGCATGAAGCCGCTTTTCGCCAATTCGGCCTCGCGTCGGTCGGTGATTGCGATTTCGGTAGGGCATTTCATATCGACGCCACCGTCATCGGTCGGGAACGAGTGCACCGGGAGGCCTTCGACCGCGCCGCCGGACTCGATGCCGCGAATTTGCGAACACCAGCCATACAGTTTGAACGAACGGTTGATGTTGACCGCCATTGCGTAGGCGGCGTTGGCCCAGGTGTATTTGCTGCTGTCGGCGCCGGACGTATCCTCTTCGAAATCGAACTCCTCTACCGGATCGGTTTTCGAACCGTAAGGCAAACGACTCAGAAAGCGCGGCATCGCCAGGCCGATGTAGCGAGAATCCTCGGACTCCCGCAACGAGCGCCAGGCGGCGTATTCCGGGGTTTGAAAAATCTTGGTCAAATCGCGAGGATTGGCGAGCTCCGACCAGCTTTCCATCTGCAACACCGAAGGCGCGACGCCGGAAATGAACGGCGCGTGCGCCGCGGCACTGACTTTGGCCATTTCCCCCAACAGCTCGACATCTTGCGGGCTGTGGTCGAAGTGGTAGTCGCCCACCAAGCAGCCGAAGGGTTCGCCGCCAAAAGTGCCGTATTCCTCTTCGTACATCTTTTTAAACAAGGGGCTTTGATCCCAAGCGGTACCCTTGAATTTTTTCAGAGTTTTGCCTAACTCGTTTTTCGAGATGTTCAACACCTTGATTTTTAACATCTCGTCGGTTTCGGTGTTGTTCACCAAATAGTGTAGACCGCGCCAGGCGCCTTCCAATTTTTGAAAATCCGGGTGGTGCAGAACCAGATTGAGCTGCTCGGTGATTTTTTGATCCAAGCCGGCAATGATGGCCTGGATACTCTTGATCGCATCGTCGGAGACCTTGGTGACATCCTGTAACGCGTATTGAGCCAACGTGCCTACCGCGGTATTGACTTGGCTGGCGGCTTCGGTGCCCGGCTTGAATTCCTTCGCCAACAGCGCCGAAAAGTCGTCCAACTCCAGAGTTTGCGTTGCGCCTTGCGCGGCTTGATTTTCCAATTCGGCCATGACTTAACCCTCGCTGCCTTCGCCGGCGGCATCCGCCGGTTTGGCCGACGCGGCCAACGTTTGCAACAGTGCCGGATCGTTGATCAATTTGGCAATTAATTCTTCCGCGCCGGTCTTGCCGTCCATATAGGTGATCAGATTGGACAATTGGGTGCGGGCTTCGACGATTTTATCCAGACCGGCGACCCGTTTGGCGACGGCGGCCGGCGAGAAGTCGTCCATGCTTTCGAACGTGATATCGACGTTCAGGTTGCCCTCGCCGGTCAAGGTGTTCGCCACCTGGAAAGCCACGCGCGGCTTCATCGATTTCAAGCGCTCGTTGAAATTATCCACATCGATTTCCAACAACTTGCGATCGGCCACGGGCGCCAGCGGCTCGGACGGCTTGCCGGACAAATCGGACATCACGCCCATCACGAACGGTAACTGCACCTTCTTTTCCGAGCCGTACAACTCGACGTCGTACTCGATCTGGACCCGGGGCGCCCGGTTCCTTTGAATAAACTTTTGACTGCTTTCTGCCATGATATTCTCCGCTTGAGATAGGTAACGACTACAAAAAAGGTTTAGTGAGGATCGGGGCCTTTCAGCGCTTCAATATGCGTCAGGGCATCCGGCATCAAATTTAGGACAATTTCGCGAAAATCGGCGGTCACCAGGTGTTTTGCCCGCAATAACAAAATCGGCACCGGGCTGGAGGGTTCGTTCTCCGCGTAATATTTGCAAATCAAATCCAGCGATTTCAATACATCCTGGCGCGTCGCTATTTCACCGACCCCCGCCTTGGGTTTGGCCGATACCCGGACCGTGTCACCGCTTTCAGCCGCTTCTTCCACAACGTCTTCGCTTTCAGGCTCGGCTTGATTTACCAAGCGACTGCCGGCGAATTGCTCGAAAAAATGCCGGATTTCCTTAAACAAGGCTTTGACCGCGCTAAAACTAGCCGCCTGGCTGTTGCCCACTCGATCGACGACGGCGGCATCCAAGCGATCCAATAGCGCCATGCTGTCGTTGATGGCTTGATAATTGGCCGTCAGTTCCTCGAGGTCGACATCCAGAAACGCCGCGTTGATCGCGCTGATTTCCGGTTTGGTCTGGCCGGCCGGAAGGTCGAGCTTGTCGGTGGCGTATTGCATATCTCGCAAACAAAACCGGCCCACCGACTTAGACTCAACCAACAGGGTCTGACTCAAGGGCCGCAACACCCAATCGAAATTGTTCAGCTCTTCAATGATGTTGATCCTGAGGGTGGGATCGAGTCCGTCGTCGGGATCGAGTTGGGGATGCAGGTGCTCCCAGTAGCGATCTATCCACTCGGCCAATAAATTTAAGCCGTCTCGAAAGCCGCGCACGCCTTCGGTCGGGATCAGACAGCGGATCAAGTATAGGACGACCTGTAAATCCTTGGAGCGCCCCAGCAAGGCCAAAGCATCCTTCTGCACTTGCCGCCAGTTGGGCGGCATGGCTTTTTCGCCGGAAAATTGATTCTCCGGGGTTCCGAGAATATCGGTATCAAGCGCCACTCGCGCGTTGTCGTATTCCAGATTGTCGCCGCAAGGGTTGGCGGCGGATATCTCGTCCAGCAAACCGGATAAATCGGCCATGGCTCAGTCGTGCTCCTGTTAGGGTCGGTTATTGCCAACCGCCGATCAAAATGAAAGGCGACCAAAAAAACGGGTGTTTAAAACGTTTGGACTTGATCATCGCGATCTGCGCCTGGCGCATCGCTTCCGCCTTATTCAAGGAATTGCCCAAACCGTCGTAAAACAAATGCATGAACTCGGTGGCGGCCTGATCGTTGATCGACCACAGACTGCCGACCGCGCTTAATACGTTACTCTTGACCGCCAAGCCGCTGAAGCCGAGCAGCATCCGGTCGTCGCCCTCCGCGGTTTCGCAGGCGCTCAGCGTCAATAAATCGATAGGTTCGCTTTTTAAGCGATCGGCCCCCAAACTGCCCTCGAAATCCAGCAAGGTCAGATTCTGATCGTAAGCCATCACGAAACTTTCCTTGGCATTTTTGCCGAAATAACCGTGCGAAGCGATATGAACCTTGGCGTAGTCGCCGGTTTCTATATCCCGCTTCAGCGCCGAGGCGGTGAATTGGTTGTTCAGCAACATCGTGCTGTTCTGCCGTTGCGCGACCGAATCGATTTCCCGTTCGATATTCGGCAAACTCAATTCCTCGACCAAGCGCGACCGGTCCATGGCCTTCCGCGCGGCATCGGCGGAAGTATTGCCGCTCAAACCGATCAAACGTTCGACGACGTTGTCGGGCAGCGTATCGATCGCCGCGCCGTCCGGCCGACTTAAACCGGCGACCAGAGCCCGTAAATTCTTCCTTTTCCCGACCTGCTTGTCCCAGTTTTGAAACGTCAAGCCGGGCAAGGTCACGATTGCGTATTGTTCGACCAAAAACCGGCCGCCATCCTGTAACACCGAGTACGGCACCGCCCGCAAATTGCGGTCCGGCACGTAGAGCAGCAATTTCGCGCCGGCGGCCGCGACATCGTTGGCGATCGGTTCGAACAGCCACTGGTAAAGCTGTTTTGCCGCAGCCCGGTAATCCTTGCCGGCATGCAGGCGTTGGGTCAGGATTTGCGCCTGTTCCCGCACCCGCTCGGCCGACACCGGCACGCTGCGTCGCACAATCAGCGGGCCGTGCTTCATCAATAACTCCAGCCTGTCGGTCAGCAAGATCGGGTAAACGATCACGGTTTCCGGAAACGCCAGCTCTCGCCAATCGTCCCGGGTTTGCGCCGAGATCGAACATCGTCCCAAAAAAAAGTCCTGCAAATCGGCTTCCTTGATGGCTTCCATGCTGGACATTGCCTTGTTCAGCGCCTGTTGCTCGGAATCGCCGGTACCGGCCTGCCGCAACAACAAATCGACGTAGCCACGGTGCAGCGGATCGATCACGGTATCGATCGCGCTACGGCCATCCGGCAGATTGATCGGCAAATCGCCCCGTATCGCCAACAAGTCGTTCACCGCCTGTTCGTAGGCGCGTAGCGCCGCTAGGTGTTGTCCCAAGCGCAGCAACAAATCGCCTTGCAGTGCTTCAAGTTCGGCCAGCAATTCCAGGTAGCGTCGATCTCCGGCCAAGGCCAACGCCTGCTCGGTCAATGCCAGAGCCTCGCGATCGCGGTTTTGCTGGCGATACAATCTGGCCATCCCGAACAAGGCTTCGACCCGCATGCGCGGCGGCGGGTTAGCCACCGCCAACACCTTGTCCAGCAAGGCATGCGCCGCGCCAATCCAGGCCGAACCGTCGCCCGGCGCCGCCTCGGCCAGTAAGGCATCGGCGATTTTTAACCGCAGCTTCGCCGCCGAAAAATCGTTCGGCAAACGATCAATTCTGGCGGCCAGCTCAAGCAGGTCGGCAATTCGACCGCTTTTACCTTCGCCCGCCGCCGTCCGGTTCAACGCTACGCTCAAAAGCAGCGGGCTGTTGCCCTGGCTCCGTAAAGCCGCTTCGGCCTGATCGGCGTATTGCAATGCTTGCTGACGATCGCCGCCGGCCAACGCCAGTTCGCTCAAATAGAGCCCAACCAATCCGCGCAAATATTCCGGCCCGGCTTCCGCATTCCGATAAGCGGCTTTCAGCAACGGTTCGGCGGCCTCTTTATTGTTCAACAAGAACAAGTTGTAGCCCGCCGCCGCCTCGACCGCCGCCAACAAACCGGTATCGACTTTTGCATCGACCGACGCTTGCAACGCCGCGTCGAACTGTTGTTGCGCCGCCGGCAACTCGCCGTAGTCGCGCAGTCGCTCGCCTTGCAAGACCACCGCTCGAATCTCGGCTGCCGTAGCCGGCTCGGACGCCGGTGTCTCGGCCGACGCGGCATTTCCGATCGCCACGCCCAGCGCCAGTAACGTCATGGCAATCAAGTCTAGCCGCATTTGCGCTTCTAGCATTAAATTTGGCACATGGATTTCCTCGTCTTGGATTGGCCGTGGTTGAACCGGATTTCCGGCAAACGATACCGCTGAAATTCGACCGATCCGACCACCCAATCCGTCAATAACCGATCTCGCTTTCGTCGTACCGGCATCGAGGTTGGCATCTCCGACCAGCTATAGATGTCAACAAGCGTGCCAACCGCGAATACACCGAACTATCTTTCGATAACGACTTGTTCTTAAAAGCGTTTAATTAAAATCGCGCCGAACTCCGGGCATCCGAACCGCCGTTCGCCGGCCGAAATCGGCACGAAATGTCGTAACGCATGCGACATATCGCCAGCGCCTCGGGTCGATTTCGTTAAAAAACGTTGAAATTGACCCGAAAATGGATGCCGTCGTCTTGAATACTGTGGCTGGTGCGCTGCCGATTCGGCACCGGCGTAAATGCGTGCGCCCAATAAAACTCTGTAGTCAAACCCCGAAATTGCCACTGCAAGCCGATACCGGCCGAATACAGGTAGTGCGTGGACGGCCGGGCATTGGTGGCGGTCGGGCTGTCCCAAGCGCCGCCGTATTGGATAAACGGCACCAGATGCAGGCCGTCGCGGCCGCCGCCATCCAGATAGAGCGGATATTTGATTTCGGCGCCGACATTGAAGCCGTTATCGCGCACGTAGGTGTTTTCCCGATAACCTCTGACGGTATACGCGCCGCCCAACGCGTAACGTTCCAAGTTCAGCAGCGGCTTATCGGCCAGCTGAATGTTTGCCTTGACCAACAGCGCCGCGCCGTTCTCCAACAGCTTCACCGAAAACAAACTCTGGCCCAACCAGCTAAAGAATTGACCGCTGGGTAGTCCCGGCCGGTTGGTCGTCGCGCCCAACATATCCAGACCGACATTGAAGGTGGACCAAAACACCCATCCGGCGTCATCGCCGCGATGCGAAAAATGCTGGGCAATTCGCATGACGCTGGCTTGGGTCGCGCAACCCAAGCCTTCGCCGCCGGAAATCGGTTGGCAAGTGTTGCTGACTTGGCTGCGATTTTCGCGAAACGCCATGTTCACGCTGAATGTCAGGTCGTCGTTAAAACGCCGATAGACCGGATGGCTGAGCCCGGCCTCGAAGCCAACGATGTGGTTGGTAATATTTAATGTCTCCAGCGGCGGCTCGACGATGCTGCTGTAGGTGTCGCTGTAGCGAAAACTGGCTCGCAAGTCGCGCGCGGTCAACGGCAGACTGATCCCGGTGCTGTAACCCTGCACGCCCTCGTTGACGATAAACTGGCCGTCGATCCGTTCGCCGAGCGTCAACAGATTATCCACCCAACCGCCGACCCGTCCGGTATAGGCGCCCACGGCCGGCGTTTGGTAATCGTCGGCGCCCAGATATAGCTGGTAGGGCCTGGCCCGCTCCACTCGCAAATCCAGAATCGCCTCGCCCAGCTTTTCCCCCGGCACCAAGCGGCCGTTCAGTTGCTGAATCAGCGGGTCGGCCAGCAATTGCCGATAACTGTCTTGCAAATCCTCGACCCTTAACGGCTCGCCGGCCCCAACCAGCAGGCGATCCCGCAAATACCCCTCGCGCAAGCGCTGTTGCCCGCTCTGCCGAACTTCGGTCAAGCGCCCTTCGACAATATTCAGGCGCAGCACCCCGTCTGCCAGCGACTGGCTCGCCAGCACGGCGCCGGAATTGATATAACCGTGATCGATGTAGTATTGGCTGACCGCGCGGCGCAGCATTTCGATCTCGGCGGCGCCAATCGGACGCTGTAAAAAGCCAGCCGCAACGCTCTGCAGCTCAATGTCTTCAAAAACGGTATTGCCTTCGAAAATGACCCGATGCAGCTCGACGCTGCCGCCGGTCGCGGCCGGGGCACCGGATTTGGGCAATGTCGGCAACACGAAACCGCCACCGGTTGCCGGCCGCTCCGGTTCGGCCAAGGTCGGTTGCCGGGACTTGGTCGGGTCGGCATTCACCTGCGGCGGTTCTTCCGCCATCGTCCCGGCCGCGAAAGCGGCAATCACTAGTCCGACCCCCAAGCGGCGAGACCAAACCGGATGTCGCATAGCGAACGCCGCCTCGGCTTTCAACCCGTCGGAGCCGACATCCCGCGCCAGCCTTGCCGTGCTTCGTACCCAGCCGGTGTTCCCCACCATTCCAAACTCCCGCCACATCACCATGGGTTAGGCCTTACCGCAAGAGCGGCCGTTCGAATGAGCGCCGAAGGCCACGTTTAAGCGCTCGGCGGCGGCCAAACTCAGCGAGAGCGGCGTATCGCCGAATACCGAAAACGGCAGAATTTGCTCGTAGGCCAGCACCACGCCGTTGCTTTGTTTAAATTCCAGCGAACTGCCGGTACCGCAGGGATCGTTGGGAACATCGGGCAAATCCACCGGCTTGGCTACGATGGAAACATCGACGTTGACCAAATTGCCGGGCTGCCCACTTTGGAAACCGTTGACAAACAGGTTCAACCCGGCGGCCGGCGTCCAATCGGAACGGGTACTGCCGGCCGGCGCCAAATAACCCTGGTATTGCGGATTGGCTTTGATCGCTTTCAAATTGTCGGCCTGTACCCAAAGTTTTCCTGTCTCGCTGCCGAGGATATTGCCGTAATCGCCCGCTTCCGGCAGCCGATAGTAGACCTCGTTTTTTACGCCCAAATCGCCGTGAACCCAAACCGTCGTACCGCCGCCTGAAAAAATCACTTGGGTGATTTGCAATGGGGTACCGATGTTCATCGCCGCCGGACTATATATCCGCGCGCCGGCCAAAATCAGTTGCACCGCTTGCAGCGTCAGGCCGCTATCGGCCCTACCGGTCAAACTGCCGGAAATCAGGATGTTGTTACCCGCTTGCAACAGCGCGGCGTTCGCGCGGCCGCCGATGTCGATATCGCCGCCGGCGATGATGTCTCCGTCAATGATGCCGGAACTGACAACGTTGCCGCCGGCACTGACTCGACCGTCCAACGTGCCGGTATTTTCGACATTGCCGCCGGCCGTTGTGCGCCCGCCAATGGTCCCGCTGTTGACGATATTGCCGGGCGCGCTGGTATCGCCGGCGATCCGGCCGGCATTGACGATGTTGTAGGCGCCACCGGCCGGTGGCGCCGCCATCGTCAACGCGGCATTGTCCGTGTCGCCCGTGGTCTCGGGCGCCCCGTCTCCGACTAACGCCAAGCCGCCGATACGCCCGCCTTCGGCATTGGTCAAATCGCCGGCCTTGGCCCAGGCCTGGCCGCCGATACGGCCGGCATTGACTAAGTAACTGGCGGCTTCGGCATTGCCGTCGATTTCAACGTCGGCATCCGCGACGATGCCGCGATTGTTCAGCAGATAACCACCCCGCGCCACGGCATCGCCGCCTATGCTGCCGTCGTTGGTCAAGTTGCCGGCGGCGGTAGCGTCGCCACCGATGCCGCCGCGATTGTCGATATCGGTAGCGTTTTGGCTTTCCGCGCCTTCCTTGATCGTACCGGTATTCAGCAAGCCGATGCGGCTACCGTCGGCTTCGACCGCGATTAACAGCGCTTGACTGTCGGAACCGGCCGCCTCCGCCCGACCGTTGATCGTGCCGGAATTGGTCATTTTGCCGCCGGCCACCGCATCCCCGTCCAGCCGGCCGGAGTTAGTCAACGCTCCGCCGGCCTGACCGCCGCCGCGAATTCGGCCGGCATTGCTCAAATCGCGGCCGGCTTCCGCGGCACCGGTAATATCGCCATCGGCTTGGCTGACAATATCCCGATCGGCGGAGATGCCGCCGGCCTGGATTGTGCCGTTATTGAACGCGTCCCGACCGGCTTGAATTCCGCTGCCGACCACGCCGCCGGTCCGGTTGTCGACATCGCGATCGGCCCAGGCCTTACCCAAGATCGTACCTGAATTGATCAGGTCGTTGCCGGCGCCGGCATCGCCGCCAATTTGGCCGGCATTATCGATGTCGGCGGCATTAGCATTGCCGGCAATGCTTCCGGAATTGGTCAGCGAACTCGCGGCGCTAGCAAACCCGCCGACGCTACCGCTGTTGGTTAACGCGCCCGCGGCGGCAATCGCGGCGGCGCCGATCGTGCCAGAGTTGACTAGATCGCTACCGGCGGCGGCCGCGCCACCGATGTCGCCGGCGCTAACAAGTGTCGTCCCGGCGCTGGCGCTACCGTTGATTGAACCGGTCGCGGCATTGGTCAGCGCGCCTGCCGTAGCCGTGGCATTTCCGCCAACGCTGCCGGCGTTGGCCAACGTACCGGTCGTCGCGCTGGCGCTGCCGCCTATCGTGCCATCGTTGGTCAAGTCGCTTCCGGCGCTAGCCGAACCCGAAATAGAGGCGCCGGATTCGTTGACCAAGGTCGTTCCAGCCACCGCGCTACTTAGCATCGAGCCTTGATTGAGCAAGGCCCCACCGCTATCGCCCGCCCCGTGTATGCTGCCGCTGTTGCTCAAATCGGCGCCGGTATGCGCGGTACCGGAAATACTGCCTCGATTCGTCAAATTGCCGACCGACGCGGCGTTTCCGCCGATATTTCCGCCATCGTTTTCCAAGGTTGCGCCGGCCTCGACGTTACCGGAAATTGTTCGGCTGGCGGCATTCAACACGCTGCCGCTTGCGTTTACGTCCCCAGTAATGGAACCCTCGTTAGCCAAATTCCGGCCCACCGTCACGCTGCCGACGATAGTTCCCAAATTGTCAATATCGCCGCCGTTTTGAGTTTCCGCGCCACCGTCGATTCGGCCCGCCGAGTTATTGGTCAGCGCAACGGCACCATTCAGACTGCCGCCAATATTCGCCGTCGCCTTGCCGGTCACGGTACCGCTATTGTCCAATCCCGCCCCGGCGCTGGCATCGCCGTCAATTTCTCCAC
>NZ_JBYMAP010000072.1:0-18173 GCF_057766305.1 Methylomonas sp. BG-2
CATCCACCAAAGGGAAATATGACATTTTTGGAGGTCCGGTCCTAGTTCAAAAGGGGATATTTCTCGAGCCAACTAAGGTTTAGAAGTATTAAGCTAGTTAGAATTTTGCGCACCAATTAAGAACAGCATTCCCCTTAAATTGCACCACTAGTAAGCAAAATATAGAACTTTGCTATCATCCAATATCTATATACTATTGATTTAACATAGGAATTAAAACAGGCGCGTTGATTGCTTGTAATTTAAGTACACGTGAGGCGCGATCACAAAAGCGCCTTATTAAAATGGTGACTAGGGTTCCGGTTCGATATTGAACGTCAGCGACCGAGAGTTACCGGCTTCTTTCGGGGAGCTACACGGCGGGATAAAAGCCCGGGAGGTCAGACGGTTTAGCAAACCGATCCGCCTCTACGTGTAGCTTTTTCAACCCGACTGGAGCTACTCATGACCTCTGTTTTCTCCCACAGCCTCTCCCGATTTATTGCGCTCGTCCTCGCTGCGGCGTTGTTTTCCTTGTCCAAGCCAGCTTCCGCCGAGATAAAGGTCGGCGTCAGCGATTGGCCCGGCTGGGTGGCGTGGTACGTCGCCGAGAAAAACGGCTATTTCAAAAAATACGGGGCCAAGGTCAAATTAGTGTGGTTTGCCAATTACACCGACTCGATCTCGGCCTTGTCGGCCGGCCAGTTGGACGCTAATTGCCAGACCTGGTCCGACACCATGGCGCCACTCAGTAAGAACGTGCCGGTCAAAGCGATTCTGGTCAATGACAATTCCGACGGCAACGACGCCTTGATGGTCAATCCCGCCATCAAAAGCTTTGCCGACCTGAAAGGCAAAACCATCGCCCTGGAGCAGTATTCGATTTCCCATTTCGTGCTCGCCACCGCGCTGAGCAAAAACGGCTTGAGTTTCGACGACGTCAAAACCGTGAATCTGTCGGCCGGCGACGCGGCCGCGGCATTCCTGAGCGGCCGGGTCGATGCGACGGTGGTGTGGAATCCCTGGGTCAACAATATTCAGGCCAGCGGCAAGGGAACGGCGCTGTTCACATCCAAAGACATGCCCGGCCTGATCCCCGATTTGCTGGTCGCTCGAGTCAAAGCCATCGAAACCCACCGCGCCGAATTGGTCGGCATGATTAAAGCCTGGCAAGACACACAGCGCTTTATCCGCGAACAACCCGACCAGGCCGTTGCCATCATGGCCAAGGTGGTCGGCATGAAACCGGACGCCTACAAAGTGTTTCTGCCGGGCACCCGTTTCTTTACCCTCGAAGACAATCTCATAGCCATGGCCGCGGCCAGCGAACCAGCCTCGCTGGCCGCGGTCGGTCCGACCATCGCCAGCTTTCTGAAAGACAATCGCCTGATCGAATCCGTGCCCGATTTAGCCGCCGGCTTTGACGCCTCGTTGGTGACCGAAGCGCTTGCTGCTCATTAGCTCAAGGTGGCGACTATGACTGACAATTCGAATCCGCGCCGACCGCTGTGGGCGATACGCGGCAGCTTGGATCGGCGTATCCATTGGCTGATCGCCTGCAGCGGCTTGCTGCTGGCGCTGCTGGCTTGGTGGCTGGCCTCGACCGGCGGCGCGATAGACCCGGTGTTTTTGCCGACCCCGCCACTAGTGCTGAACAGCGCCTGGGAATGGCTGCACGACGGCGATTTGCTCGGTGACGTGGCGATCAGCGTTTACCGGGTGGTGGCCGGATTTTTATTGTCGGCGGTACTGGCCTTGCCTCTGGGCGTCCTGGTCGGCACTTATGCGCCGGTCAAGGCCTTGTTCGAACCCCTGACCGATTTCATCCGCTACATGCCGGCGGCGGCCTTCATTCCGCTGGTGATGCTGTGGGTCGGTATCGACGAAGGCGCTAAGATCGCGATCATTTTCATCGGTACTTTTTTCCAGATGCTGCTGATGATCGCCGAGGACGTGCGCCGGGTGCCGATGGAGCAAATCGAAGCGGCGCAAACCATGGGCGCCGACCGCGACGAAATCGTGATGCGGGTGATCATGCCGTCGGCCAAGCCGGCGATCCTGGATACCTTGCGGGTGACGATGGGCTGGGCCTGGACCTACCTGGTGGTGGCTGAACTGGTCGCGGCCAATTCAGGGCTGGGCTTTGCGGTGTTGAAGGCGCAACGTTTTCTGCAAACCGACAAAATCTTCGCCGGCATCATTCTGATCGGCCTGTTTGGACTGGCGACCGACCAATGCTTCCGCTGGGCGCATCGCCGCAGCTTCCCTTGGCTGTACCGGAGATAGCGCCGATGACCACTCCCATCATCCAAATCCGCCAATTGCAAAAACGCTTTGCCGCGAACGGCGCGGACATCGTCGCGCTGCAAAATGCCGATCTCGACATCGCTCCCGGCGAGTTCGTCACGCTGGTCGGCGCCTCCGGCTGCGGCAAATCGACCTTGCTGCGCATCGTTGCCGGCCTGGAGCCGGCCAGCGGCGGCAGCGTCAGCGTCGACGGCGCGGCAATCGCCGGTCCCGGTATCGACCGGGCCATGGTATTCCAGCATTACAGCCTGTATCCGTGGCTCACCGTCACCGAGAACATCAGGTTTTGCCGGCAACTGAAGGTGCACCGCGACGTGTCGACGCTGAGCGATGTCGAATCCGCCGAAGGCCGGGCCGACGCCTTGATCCGCTTGATGGGCCTAAGCCACGTGGCCGGCGCCTACCCCAATCAGCTGTCCGGCGGTATGCAGCAGCGGGTCGCGATTGCCCGGGCTTTGATGGCACGGCCGCGCATCCTGTTGATGGACGAACCGTTCGGTGCGCTGGACGCCCAGACCCGCGAGGTGATGCACGATCTGATCTTGCACGTTTCCATCCTGGAAAAAACCACGGTGCTATTCGTCACCCACGACGTCGAAGAAGCGATTTATCTGGCGCACCGGGTGGTGTTGATGGCGCCCCGGCCGGGACGCATCGCCGCGGTGCGTACGGTACCGCTGCCGGATCACCGCGACCAGGACATGAAGCAGAATCCGGACTTCATTGCCTTAAAAAAACAAATTCTGGCCGGCATTCGCGAGACTTCCGGCATGCACACCGATTACGAACTACTCGAGCGTCTGGGCCAAAGCCCGGCGCCCTAACCGATTCAGGAGACCACGATGAGCTTAGCCTCGATCAATACCACCGACCTGCTATGGAGCGAAAACCTGCCGGCCGGCGCCCATACCTCGTTCCGGATGCGGCGCGGCAACCGCCTGCGGCTGACCGACAGCGAAGGCGGCGCCAATCTGGCGGCCTTGTTTATCAACTACGACGAACGCAGCGAACGCTACAACATGGCCGACACCCTAAAGGCCCAGCATACCTTTCATCTGACTGAAGGCTTTGTCTGTTATTCGGACATGGGCCGGGTGTTGTGCTCGATTACCGGCGACACCTTGGGCTGGCACGACACCGTATGCGGGGTGTCCGATGCCGCGCACGTGCTGGCCAAATACGGAACCGCCAGCTATCAAAGCCATCGCAACGCGATGTACCGCAACGGCCGCGACAGCCTGCTGATCGAATTGGAAAAATGGGGCTTGGGCAAACGCGATCTGGTCGCCAACCTCAACTTCTTCAGCAAGGTTGCGGTCGGCGCCGACGGCAATCTGCAGTTTCAGGTGGGCCATTCCGCCCCAGGCAGCCAAGTGGAGCTGCGCTTTGAAATGGACACGCTGGTGTTGCTTAGTACCTGTCCGCACCCGTTGGACCCCAATCCGCACTACCAGCCCAAACCGGTGTTGCTGGAGGCCTATCGCGGCGCTTTGCCGGATCAAGACGACAAGTGCCGCAATTTCCGCCCGGAAAACGGCCGCGGCTTTATCAATACCGAACGTTATTACCTGTAACACCGATTTTACGAGGAATACCCTATGCCCATCGTCGAAAGCACCCTCGATCCGAGCAGCGCCATATACGATTACACCCTGCCGGCCGGCGAACCGTGGCTGCATACCATCAAGCAAGGCCAGACCTTTCGCATCCTGGATCTGGAAGGCAACCAAGCCGTCGACACCTTGTTTTACAGCGCGGCCGACCATGAAGAACGCTACAGCGCCAGCGACACCATCCGCCGGCAAGGCAATCTGTACCTGAGCGCCGGCACCCGGCTGATCTCCGGCGAGGGCAACGTTTTATTGACCATCGTCGCCGACACCTGCGGCCGCCACGATACCTTGGGCGGCGCCTGTGCCGCCGAGAGCAACACGGTGCGCTATGCCCTGGATAAGAAGCACATGCACAGCTGCCGCGACAGCTTTCTATTGGCCATCGGCCATGCCGACTGCGGCCTGGCCAAGCGCGACATCGCCAGCAATATCAATTTTTTCATGAACGTGCCGGTCACGCCCGATGGCCAATTGACCTTTGCCGACGGCATTTCCGCGCCGGGCAAGTATGTGGAAATGCGGGCGGAGATGGACGTGATCGCGCTGATTTCCAATTGCCCGCAGTTGAACAACCCCTGTAACGCCTACAACCCGACGCCGGTGCGGCTGCTGATCTGGGATTGATTTTTCATCCGCACCGGGACGACCCGGCGCCGGTATGTCAAGGCGGGACGGCCCGCCAAACGAGGATTCATGTTTAACAAGGTTTTGATCGCCAATCGCGGCGAAATCGCCTGCCGCATCATGCGGACCTTAAAAGAATTGGGCGTCGCCAGCGTTGCGGTGTATTCCGAAGCCGACGCCCACGCCCGCCACGTCCGGGAAGCCGACGAAGCGGTGTGCGTCGGCGGCGCAGCGGCGGCCGACAGCTATTTGCGCGGCGAGCGGATTTTGGCAGCGGCATTGGCTACCGGCGCCGAGGCCATTCATCCCGGCTACGGCTTCCTGAGCGAAAACGCCGAATTTGCCGAGCAATGCGCGGCCGCCGGCATCGTGTTCGTCGGCCCGACGCCGGAACAATTGCGGCGCTTTGGTTTGAAGCACACCGCCCGCGAGATCGCCAAAACCTGCGGCGTGCCCTTACTGCCGGGCACCGGCTTGCTGGCGGACATCGATCAGGCCGTGGCAGCGGCGAGCGCGATCGGCTACCCGTTGATGTTGAAAAGTACCGCCGGCGGCGGCGGTATCGGCATGCGCTTGTGCCGCACCGAGTCCGAGCTGTACGAGGCGTTTACGGTGGTGCAGCGCTTGAGCGCGGCCAATTTCAAGGACAGCGGCCTTTATCTGGAAAAATTCATCGAGCGCGCCCGTCATATCGAGGTACAGATTTTCGGCGACGGCGCCGGGCGGGTGATCCATTTGGGCGAGCGCGATTGTTCGGTCCAGCGTCGTAACCAGAAAGTGATAGAAGAAACCCCGGCGCCGGGCCTCAGCGACGCGACCCGCGCGGCACTTTACCGACATGCCTTGGCGCTGGCCGAGGCGGTGAATTACCGCTCCGCCGGCACGGTCGAATTTGTTTACGACCAGGACAGCAGCGAATTTTATTTTTTGGAAGTCAACACCCGTTTGCAGGTCGAACACGGCGTGACCGAGCAAGTCACCGGCACCGATCTGGTGGCCTGGATGTTGCGGTTGGCGGCCGGCGACCGGGCATTTCTGGATCAATACCGGCATGCGCCACAAGGCTGGGCTATGCAAGTCAGGGTGTACGCCGAAGACCCGAACAAAAATTTCCAGCCTTCATCCGGCTTGCTGACCGATTGCCGGTTTCCCGAGGCGGTCAGGGTCGATCATTGGCTGGAGAACGGCCTGGAAGTCACGCCTTATTACGATCCCTTGCTGGCCAAAGTCATCGTCCACGCCGCCGACCGCGAACAGGCCTTGGCGCAAATGGATAGCGCTTTGGCCGACACCCGCTTGTACGGCATCGAAACCAATCTGGCCTATTTGCGCCAGATCGTCGCCGACGACGTGTTTCGCAGCGGCCGGCAGATCACCGCCTACCTGGCCGGCCTGAGCTACCAGCCTCGCACTTTGGACGTGCTGGAAGCAGGCACCCAAAGCATGATTCAGGATTATCCGGGGCGCTTGGGTTATTGGGACGTCGGCGTGCCACCGTCCGGGCCGATGGATATGCTGGCCTTTCGCTTGGCGAACCGAATTTTGGGTAACCCGGAGGATGCGGCCGGGCTGGAAATGGCCATCAACGGCCCCAGCCTGCGCTTCAATTTTGCCACCCGCATCGTGTTAACCGGCGCGGCGATGCAAGCCGAGTTGAACGGTCAAGCCATACCCTACTGGCAGGCGATTGCGGTGGCGGCCGGCGACGTGTTGAAACTGGGCGCTATCGCCGGCCAGGGCTGCCGTAGTTATCTGGCGATACAAGGCGGCTTCGACGTGCCGGAATACCTGGGCAGCCGAGCCACCTTCACGCTGGGCCAGTTCGGCGGCCACGGCGGCCGGGTGCTGCGAGTCGGCGACGTGTTGCCGGTTGCGGCGGAAACCGCTATGGCAGAGGAAGTTGCGCCGAATCCTGGCGCGCTGCCCCGTTACGCCGAACACTGGCAAATCGGCGTGCTGTACGGGCCGCACGGCGCGCCGGACTTTTTTACCGACGAGGACATTGCCGAATTTTTCGCGACCGATTGGGAGGTGCATTACAACTCCAACCGCACCGGCATCCGCTTGATCGGCCCAAAGCCGCGCTGGGCCCGTAGCGACGGCGGCGAAGCCGGGTTGCATCCGTCCAACATCCACGACAACGCCTATGCGATCGGCGCGGTGGATTTTACCGGCGACATGCCGGTCATTCTCGGTCCGGACGGCCCGAGTTTGGGCGGTTTTGTCTGCCCGGCTACCGTGGTCGCGGCCGAATTGTGGAAATTGGGCCAATTGAAGCCCGGCAATAGCGTGCGTTTTATCCGCTTGAATCGCGCGCAAGCGGCGAAACTGGACGCCCAGGTCGAGCAGGCCTTGGCCGACCCGGCTCATGCCGCGTTACCGGAACTGCCGGCACCACCCGATTTCGCGGAAAGCTGCATCCTCGCCCAGCTTCCGGCCGGCCAAGACCGGGTGGGGGTAACCTATCGCCAGGCCGGCGACCGCAATCTGCTGATCGAGTACGGTCCCTTGGTATTGGACCTTAATCTGCGCTTTCGGGTGCATGCCTTGATGACCTGGCTGCAACAACGCCGCATCGCCGGCATCGTCGATCTGACGCCGGGCATCCGCTCCTTGCAAGTGCATTACGACCGCTGCCTGCCGCTGGACGAACTGCTGCGGATTCTGGCGCAAGCCGAAGCGGAACTGCCGGCCATCGAAGACATGGAAGTGCCGACCCGCATCGTCCACCTGCCGCTGTCCTGGGACGACCCATCCACGCAACTGGCGATCGAAAAATACATGCAGTCGGTGCGCAAGGATGCGCCGTGGTGCCCGAGCAATATCGAGTTCATCCGTCGCATTAACGGGCTGGACAGTATCGACCAAGTCAAGGACATCCTGTTCAACGCCAGTTATCTGGTGATGGGCTTGGGCGACGTCTATCTGGGCGCGCCGGTGGCGACGCCGATCGATCCGCGTCACCGGCTGGTGACGACCAAATACAACCCGGCCCGGACCTGGACCCCGGAGAATGCGGTCGGTATCGGCGGTGCTTATCTGTGCGTGTACGGCATGGAAGGCCCGGGTGGCTACCAGTTCATCGGTCGCACCGTGCCGATGTGGAACCGCTACCGGCAAACCGCCGATTTTCGCGACGGCAAGCCGTGGCTGCTGCGCTTTTTCGACCAAATCCGCTTCTATCCGGTATCCGCCGAGGAATTGCTGCGCTACCGACAGGATGTGATCAGCGGCAAGCTCAAACTGGATATCCGCGAGGAAACCTTCAGTTTGCGCCGCTACAACGACTTCCTGCGCGAACACGCCGGCGAGATTGCCGCATGTAAAAACCGTCAACAGGCGGCCTTTGATGCCGAACGCGAACGCTGGGCGCAAGCCGGCCAGGTTTACGCCGACGATCAGGCCGTCGCGGCGGCGGCTATCGATACCGAGCTGGACTTGCCGGCCGGTGCCCGGGCCGTGGCCAGCCATATCGCCGGCAACGTCTGGCAAGTACTGGTCAAGCCCGGCGATAGCGTCAAGCAAGGCGATGCCTTGGTGGTGGTCGAATCGATGAAAATGGAGTTTCCGGTCGCGGCGCCGGAAGACGGCATGGTCTGGCAAGTGTTTTGCGCCGAAGGCGGACAAATCAGCGCCGGCCAGGACTTGCTGGTGTTGCAGGCCGGGGAGGAGGCATGACAACCTGGCGCGAATTACCGGAAGTCATGAGCATCGCTGGTCTGAGCCACGCCTACCGCGACGGTATGCTCACGCCGACGGCGCTGGTAAGCATGCTGTGGCAGCGATTGGAATCGGCACCGCAGCGCGGGGTCTGGATCAGCCGCGTGCCGCTCGAACGGCTGCAGGCTTATGCCGAGGCATTGGCGGACCAATCGCCGGACGAGTTGCCCTTGTACGGCATTCCGTTTGCGATCAAGGACAATATCGATCTGGTCGATTTACCCACGACGGCGGCTTGCCCGGCCTATGCCTACCAGCCCGAGCAATCGGCGTTCGTGGTGCGGCAATTGATAGCCGCCGGTGCGATTCCGCTGGGCAAAACCAATCTGGACCAATTCGCGACCGGCTTGGTCGGTACCCGCTCGCCCTACGGGGTATGCCAAAACAGTTTCGATCCAGAATACATCGCCGGTGGTTCCAGTTCGGGCTCGGCAGTCGCGGTGGCGAGCGGTCTGGCCAGTTTTGCCTTGGGCACTGACACAGCCGGGTCCGGTCGGGTGCCGGCGGCCTTCAATAACTTGGTTGGTGTCAAACCGACGCGGGGCTTGTTAAGCACGTCCGGCGTGGTGCCGGCTTGTCGTAGTTTGGATTGCGTCTCGGTGTTTGCGTTGACGGCCGCCGACGCCGAGCGGGTGCTACAAGTCGCCAATGTGTACGACGCTGCGGACGCTTACAACCGCCCAGACCAGCCCTTGCCGGTGCCGCCCGGCTTTGCCGGCGGCTTTCGCTGCGGCGTGCCGAAGCCGGAGCAATTGCAATTCTTCGGCGACGAAGCGGCGGAAGCCTTGTTTGCCGAGGCCATCGCGCAATTGCAGGTACAGGGCGGCAACCTGATCGAAGTGGACATTCAGCCCTTGCTGGATGCCGCCGACTTGCTTTACGCCGGGCCGTGGCTGGCCGAGCGTTATCTGGTGGCCGGTGACCTCCTGCAATCCAACGCCGAGGCTTTATTTCCGGTTACCAGGGACATTTTGGCCAAAGCGTCGGACTTGTCGGCCGCCGATGCCTGGCGTGCGTTTTACCGCTTACAGGACTTGAAGCGGCAAAGCGATGCAATCTGGCGACAGGTCGATGTGTTGGTCACGCCGACCACCGGCACGATTTACCCGATTGCCGCCGTCGAAACCAATCCGGTCGAATTGAACAGCCGGCTGGGCTATTACACCAATTTCATGAATCTGCTCGACCTCAGCGCCATTGCACTGCCGGCCGGGTTTCGCGGCAATGGCCTGCCGTTCGGTATCACGCTGTGCGCGCCGGCCTTTGCCGACCGAGCTTTGCTGGCGTTGGCGAAACGGCGCGAACAGTTGGCTCCGCATAAATTGGGTGTCTCCGAAACCTTAAGCACCGAATTTCCCGCAGCGGACAACGACGACGCGAGCGGCTTTGTTCGGGTCGCGGTGTGCGGCGCGCATCTATCCGGCCTGCCGCTGAACCATTTGTTGACCTGCCGCGGCGGGGTCTTGCTGCAACGCACCCAATCCGCACCCACTTACCGGCTGTACGCATTGCCGGACGGCAAGCGGCCCGGCATGGTGCGCGACGACACCGGCGCGGCCATCGCCGTCGAGGTCTGGGCTTTGCCAATTCACCGATACGGCGAATTCGTCGCCGAAATCCCGGCGCCACTGGGCATAGGCCGGGTGCAATTGCAGGATGGTTCCAGCGTGCAGGGCTTTGTTTGCGAGGCGGCCGCGGTGCGCGAGGCACTGGACATCACCGGCTTCGGCGGCTGGCGCGCTTATCTCACCCGTCCCGACTAAACCGCCGGTTTTAGCCATTAAATATTCCTCAACCCTAACCATTCAAGCCGGATTTTCCGGCTTGCGGGGGCGTTTGCGCCCGAAAAAAGTTTGCTGACTCATTGACCGACAGGAGAATACTCATGCCAACCCCTGCTTCCCGAACTCGCGAATGGCTGTATGCCGCACCGCTATTGATGGCGATGTCGCCGCTTCCCGCTGAAGAACGCGCCGGCTTATTGAACGGCTTGTCGCTGATCAACGACTTGCCTTGGATGAAAGCCGCCGGCTTGCGCGTCCACAGTTGGGCCGACGCCGGTATCGTTTACAACGCCAACGATCCTGGCGACGGCTACAACGGTACCGTGGTGTTTGCCGACCGGGCCAACGAATTCAATCTGCATCAACTCGGCGGCGAGTTGATTCGAGATGTCGATACCGCCGGCGACCATTGGGACATCGGCGGCAAGCTGACCCTGATGTACGGCAGCGATGCCCGCTTTAACACCATCAACCCCTACGGCGGCGGGCATTGGGACAGTCGCTTGATCGGTTCCGACGAGCGCTTCTACAAACTGGCGATCCCGAATGCTTATCTGGACATCTTCACGCCGATTGGCAAGGGTTTGACCACGCGCATCGGCCGGTTTTATACGATCATGGGTTACGAGACCGGATTGTCGCCGGACAATTTTTTCTACACCCATCCGTATACCTTCCAATATGGCGAACCGTTTACCCATTTCGGTATGACCACTACCTATCCGGTCCACCAAAATCTGAGCGTGACCTTGGGCGCGGTGACCGGCGGCCACACCAAGCTCAACGGCGTGCTGGACGGCAACGGCGCCTGGGACGGCTTTGACAAAAATATGGAGAACTGGAATTTCCTGGGCGGCGCCACCTGGACCAGCGACGACGCGGCGACTTCGTTCACGGCGACGCTGATTACCGGTGACGTCAACAGCGACAACAATCTGCGCGAATTCCAGCGCCAGACCGGCATCAACAAGCGCGACAATCGCACCTTTTACAGCCTGGTCTTCCAGCACAACTTCGCCGAACGTTGGCACTACGTGCTGCAGCACGACCACGGCATCGAGCAACAGCATCCGTTGAACAATTTTGCGGATGCCGAATGGTACGGTATCCATTCGCAATTGAAATACGACGTCACCGATACGGTGGGTGTAGGCGTTCGCGGCGAGTGGTTTCGCGACGACGACGGCGTTCGGGTCGGCCAAATGTGCCCAAGTTGCGCGGTGCTGGCCACCGGGCCGGCCAATTATTATGCCGCGACGCTGGGCGTGAACTGGAAGCCGGCCAAATGGCTGATGCTGCGGCCGGAAGCGCGCTACGACTGGTCGGAAGGCGTCGATGCTTACGACGAGCGTAACAAGGACAGCCAGTTTATTTTCGGTGCCGACGTGGTGGTGACCTTTTAAGCTTTTTGGCTTTAGTTGATGCAGCCAAACAAAAAATTACATTCCACACAGCTGGCGGATCACCCGCCAGTTCAAACGGCGAGATTTAATCAAGCAATTTGCCCTGAACGGTTGATGCCAAAATATTGGATGGCAAAAACATGAATTGGATATGTTTTCACAGGAGAAATCCCGAATGTCTGCTTTTAGAAGTGCAGCAGACCTCGTTAGCTGGCTATGATGAATGACGCGAACGGGGCGCAACCCGACCCTCATCGCCACCCAGAAACCACAAACCTTAATTTCCCGGTAATGCCCGGCGCTTTTTTGGCGACGGTGGGGATCGGGATTTCGACGGTAAGCGAGCCGCCGGCCTCGACGGCTGCGTGTTCGGCCTGGGTGATTGGGCGCACGTCGGTCGGTTTGGATTTGGCTTGGCTCCAGTGCCATGCGACTTGTTGGCCGGGGGTGATGGCGATGATCGCGGTGTCGCTGAACAGGCGGGCGCCTTCGACGTGGGAGTCGAACAGCCAGCCGTCCACCAGGTATTCCTGCACGCCGATGCCCAGCGTGACGGCGTAGGTCAACGTGTTGTCGGTTTGATCAACCTTGGCCCAGTTGGCCAGAAACACGCTGGACAGATAGACGCTACGTTTTTTTTGCCTGACGATTTCGCCGTGGCCGCGAATCGCCGCTGAATCTTCCTCGGCGGTGCGGCGGGTCAACAGGCCGCGCATTTTGCGCGGCGCGGCTTGCAATTCAAAGTAGTAGTCGGCTTCGACTTTATCCGCCTGGGCTTGCAAGGATTCCGGCAGCGTGACGCTGGCAACGTCGAACCAAATATCGACTTTCAGGTGGCCGAACAAAAAGCGGGTGAGGTTTTGAAAGGCTTCCTCGGAATTGACGATGCCGAAATAGCCGGAATGGGAGCGGTAGGTGTAGGCCTTGGGGCAGGGCAGGCTTTGGCCGGCGCTGTCCTGGCCGGTCAACACGGCGTTGGCGACTTTGACCAGACCGTCGCTGCCGTGGCCGGAAAACATTCGCGACAGGCCGGCGGCGACGTTGTAATCGGCGCGGTTGCTGCCGACCATGCAGAAAAACCGTTCCGGCGGAAAATGCCGGAGCAGATCGACGCGTTCCTGCGCCAGATATTCGCTGTCCTTGTCGAGATTCAGATATTCGGCCATGCGCGGCCGACTGAAGTTGTTCATATCCGCTGTTTTCAGCCAGTCGGGCACGTTGACGCCGGCCAGTTCGATGCCGTTGTGCGGGGTGGCGTAGGTGAAGACTTTGTCCACCCAGGCGCGGGTTTGGGCGTCGCCCAACGCCGGATGTTGCAAGAAGGCCCGACACACCAAGCCGCCCATCGAGTGGGCGACCAGATAGCATTTGAAGTCGGCATCCGCGATCGGCTGGCCGGCGTCGTCGCGCGCCAGTTCGCGGACGCGCTGAATCAATTCGCCCAAGCCCTCGGCATAGGTCTCGATCGGCGAGGATTTGCCGCTACCCAACAGGCTGGAACCGTCATCGTAGTAGCGGTACACCACCACCGAGCGGTAGGGGATGGTTTTGTGTTTCGGCCAGTCCCGGTCCATGATGTCCAGGCCATCGTCGTAGACGTCGGCGTAACCAAAATCCGAAATCAAGCGCACCACCGGCGATTCGAAGATGAATTTCCGGGCCTTGGTGTCCTTATCGCCGATGCCGGCGCGGACCACGGTCGAGCCGGCATTGAAGCCGCAAAACGGATCGGCGGTGGTTTCGTCGCGCTCGGATTCGGACATCGCGTAACCGCGCACATAGATGATCGGATGGGCGGCGGGGGCGACGGCTTGTTGCAGGGCTTTGGCGGTGTCGGACATGGTTGGAACTCCGTATTTTAACGCTGGGTGAAAGTCATTGCACTTCGAATTTCGGTTTTTTTAGATCGCCTCACATCATCCCCAATACCGTTAAGTCAAGAATTTTTGCCAAGCCAAGCCAAGCCAAGCCAAGCCAAGCCAAGCCACTCCAACTCGCTGGCTGAGCGGAGTCGAAGCCCGTCATTTCGCTTCGACTCCGCTCAGCGAACGGCTTTTACGTCAGCGAACGGCCTTTATGTCAGCGAACGGCTTAATTTAGCGGCATTAAGCCCATTCCCTCGCCCGGGGGGCGAGGGAATGGGTGTGGAGATTGGCCGTGCGCAAGGCATAAAAAGCCGGTGGCGAGCGGTGTTTGCGTTGTCCGTGCCGGGAGGTGCCTTCAATCGCGGCTAAAGCCGCTGCCACTTTGCGTTACCGCGCTGTTGGCAATACTGGCCTCAGTGCCCGCCTGCGCAATGGTCGGCATTGCCCAGCAACTGCATCGCGATCAATTTGCGGTAGCTGGTGGCGTGGTGTTGCAGCAGCATGTCCGGGCGGTCGCCTATCGTGTAGCAATCGCCGCCCTTGGTTAACCCGAATACCGGGACCAATTGGCCGGCCAGCGTGTAGTTCAACGAGACGGCCTTGCCGTCCGGCAGTTTGACCGGCGGATTGCCGAAATAGCGTGCGACCGACGCGGCGATGCCGGTGTCCTCGAACTTGTCGGCGACGTGACCGGTAAAAATCTCGGCGATCGAGCCGCGCACGCCGTTTTTGGCGTTGGTGATGGCCTCGGCGATGTCGTCCAGCACGCCGCCGACCGCGACGTCGCTATTGTCTTCCTCGACGTATTTGACGACTTCGGAAACCGTTTCCAGGCTCAGCGGCACCTGCGGTACCGGGTCTCTATCGTTGTTGACGACAAAAGCTGTTTCGTTGGCGATACGGGAGAAATCCTGGGCAAACTGCAGATTGCCCGGCTTGGGCTGGGCGAACAGATAGGATTTCAGGGCCGGTTTGGCGGCGAACGGCAATTGGTAGGGATTGCGCGGATCGACGCTGGCGTAGTACAGAAAGGCGTGGATCAAGGTCGCGACCGCCGCGCCCTGGCTATGGCCGGTGATCGAGATGCGAGTGATAGGCTGCCGCTTCTGCTGTTGCTCCAATTGCGTCAGGATGCCGCGTTCGGGATGGAACAGCAATGAAAACGCCGCGTAGCCGAAGCCCAGGTGCACTTCGGCGTTCGGCGTGGCGGCGAAGGCGATCGGCAGCGGCGTATTCTTGGGATACTCGATGCCGGCGAAGGCAGGCGTCGTGGTGGCGTAGGCGTCGGCCAGGATGCTGGTCCACTCGCCGACGGTGCCGCGTATCGCGATGGCGACATGGCCGGGATCGCTGGTCGATTGCGCCAGCAACCAGGCGTTGTTCAGCGGCTTAAGACCGTTGGTCTTGATGTTGTTGGGATTGGCGTCGTCGTCGGCTTTGCCGTCCCAGGGCCAGACCTTGTTCCATTCGGTATTGCCGGGATGGCGGCTGTCGTAGGCCAGTTGCCACCCGGTCGGCTTGGCTTGGTATTGCGGGTCGGTGTTCAGCTTGGGGTTGTTGCGGTCGTCCTGGTTGTTCAGTTCGATGCACAATTCCAGCAACGAGGCGGCCTCGCCGGCGTCGAAGCCGCCCCAGGCCGGCCGGACCGGCGGCAAACCGCTGTCTCTGAGTGTTTGATAGGCGTCTAGCGAATGATCGGTCGGCATGGTGGCGCATCCTGTGATGATGAGGGGAATCAGGGCCCAGCCCAAACGGCGGGCGGCGAACGAGTTATGGCGTCGAGGCATGGGCTTCTCCGGCTTGTGCTTTTACGCACCATTGGGCGCGTTCGGTGACGTGGCGGGCGACGACTCCGGCGGCGGTTTCGACCAACTTGGCGACGGCTTCGTTGTTCAGCGCGCCCCAGGAGCCACCGCGAATCGCCTTGCCGACCGCGCCGGCCACGCTGGCTTCGGCCTTGCGGGCATGGGCCTCGATCTCTTGGAAGCCGGCTTCGTCGATGGTCACTTCGGCAAAGTGACCATCGCGGCGGTCGTATACCCAATGCAGCGGTTTGCCGAATTCGACGACGTAATCTTTCAAGCTGGTAGAGGCGGTAGTATTCGGTAGCACCGGCAGCGGGGCGTAATGGTCGCGGATGGCTTCCAGGACGATGCGTAGCGTGTCTGCGGCGATTTGGCTGTGGTCGATGCTGACGTGGCTGCCGGATTCGACGATGCCGGGAAAGCCGTATTGGGTGCCGTCGCGGCCGACGAAGCCGGGGCTTTTTTGCGCCAGTTTGCCGGTCGATTTGGCGAGTTGCTTGTTGACCAGGTCCAACACCTTATCCACGCGCGGATCGTCGGCTTTCAGTTTTAACAGCGAGGCCGCTTGCTGCTGTAATTCGGATTGCTCGGCCGGGTCTTGAACCAGCCGCGAAACCAGTTGCGCGCCGCCTTTTTTAAAATAGGCCTTGAGATAGTCTTCTTCGAGTTTTAGGGCTTGTTGAGTGTCGGTTTTCAGAAATTCCTTTTCGTCGTTGACGCGCTGTTTAAAGTGTTTGCGACGTTCGGCCAGATCGGCTTTGATTTTGTCGGCCAGATCGGACGGGCCTTCCAGATGCACGGAGGTCGTCAGCTTGACCAGCAGATCGGCAATCAGCGGATGGTTGCTGAACAGATTGTGGTCTTCCAAACCGTTTAGTGTGTCGAGGTTGGCTTTAATATCGTCGCTTTTGCCGTTAAGTTCGCCCAATAGTTTGGCCATTCCGGGTTCGAGGCGCGAGGTCAACGGCGCCATGCAGCCGACGAAACGGGAGGCGTCGATTGGGGCGGCGGGTTTCGGGATCGCCAGCTTTAACGCGTCCAGCTTGTCCCGAATTTTTTCGATGGCCGGCAGTTGGCCCAGTGTGGCCAGCGGCGCTTTCGGCGCATCGGCGCAGCCGCCGATCAGGCCGGTGGATACGGCCAGCAGCCAGGGCAGCAGTCGCGAAGTATGGGTGTTTGAGTGATCCATGGTTTGTCCTCATTGGCGTGAGTCATTTTTATTTCGGCAACCGGTCAGGCCGTTGCCGGGTCCGTTCCAGTGCGGCGCTATTCATCATTGCGCCGTACCGCGTCTCGATTCCGCGCGGATCGAGTATAGAAGCAATATCCAAAACTGTTAGGCGGCTCACATTTAAATTGGTGCGCCAGATAGCGTCGCCGCTCATCGGGAAGTTCCACCGCCAACCTGGAGTTGCAAACCGAGGTTTGTACTCCGGTGCAAGCGTTACACGCGCTCTCCTGGGCTGGCTGTTGCCTAGGGCGCATGCTGCCGAGACTGATTTGCCGCAATTCCCGCGTCGGAAATCTTTGATCACACCCGCTATAAGCGCCGCAAAGCGTGCGCTTCTCCGGCAAACTGGAGTTGCAAACCGAGGTTTGCACTCCGATGCAAGCCTTAAAGGCGTTCTCTTTAGGCCTTGGTTCTCGAAAGCGTGCTTTGGGTGCGCTCTGCCGACACTCTTTCGAAATTCCAGCCGGAACGGAACTGAAGCCGACCCCACACAGTTTCGATTGGAACATGCGTTGCCAGGGATTTGACGCTTCAATCCCCCGTGGGAGGCGCATTAGCGGCGCCGATGAAAGCCTGTCCTCCGCCGGACGAACGCCCCCGGTCATGGTAAATGCCGGTCCTACCCAGTGACCGATGTAACAAAGGCTGACCGAGACTGGGCGAAAGCCGGGATTCAACCTCACCAACCGTTCGCTGAGCGAAGTCGAAGCGGACTTCGGTTTCGCTCAGTCCAACGGCGTATGGCTGCGATTCCGACCAGGATTTGCAGTCGCAGGTACCAAACAGCCTGAATCGCCAAGTTGGCAAGCCGGGCGCGATACGCTTTTCCGCCTATTTCACCAAGGGTTTGATAGTCCGATACAAGGCCAGTCGATCCTGCAAACCGGCAGTGCCGCCGTTGATCTTCTTGGTAATCGCGGTGAAGTCCTCGACATCGTTGTCGTCGGTTTGGTCGTCGGCCAATGCATTCAAACCGTGACCGAACCAAAAGTAGGCCGCGCTCAATGCCGCCCATTTCGGTTCGATCAACAATTCCGGCTGAGCGATCAAATCCACGCCCAAGGCTTTGCCGACATCGGCGTAATTGCTGCGGCCGGTGATTTGAATCAAGCCCCGGCCGCGAAACCGGTAGCCGTCGCCGGAGCTTTCCGGGCCGTTGCCGATCCGGTTGGCGTAAATGTAATTGGCCAGTTTTTCCTCGTTGGCCACATAGGGCGCGGCGACGGCTTCGGTCGGAAAGCGCTTGGGCCATACAGCGACCAGCCGGGCGGCGGTCTTGTAGTACAGGCCTTCGGTCAAGCGGTTGAACTGGCCGGATTCGTGGCCGGTTTGCGCCAGAAAGCAAGCAATCCGGCCGGGATTGTTGATTTGAAATTGCTCCATCGCCGGGTTCAACGCCGCCGCCCAGGTATCGGGGGCTTTGCATTGGGGGAGAGCGGATTTAATTAACGTGGCGTCTATCATTTTGCTACCTCGGGTTGCGGTGATCGATAACCGTCGGGCGCTTGGCCCGACAGCGCGAGTTTAGCGCTACAGCAGGTCCGTCATTTGTCGGCAGATTTTGTCGAGCTGATTGACCAAATGTTTGCGAGCTTTCTGCATCGCCCACAACACCGCAAGCATCAGCAGCGCTATCAGCGGATAGACTTCGACGACGTAGGTAATGAAGTTCTCGAAATACACCGGCGTGACGTAACGCAGCAGGTCGCCGATCCAACGTAACGGCCGATTATTGGCTGCCGCGCAAAAGTCCGGCTCGCTCCCGTTTTTGCAGGTCTGGTATCGGTCCGTATCCGGCAAATCCACGACTTTTTGCTGGATGCTGAAATAGTCGTTGCCGAC